>JBGPUS010000019.1:0-20114 GCA_041491325.1 Nitrospirota bacterium
ATAGTGCTGTCAACGAGGTCCGACATGCTGTCGGCTTTTCCAGCGAGCTGCGCCTGATCGGCTAAAAACCTTTTTTTCAGCCAGGAAATATCGAGCTTCAGTTTCGAAAGCGTCTGGCCGAGTTCGTCGTGGATTTCCCGTGCAATGTGGCCCCGCTCCTCTTCCCGCGCCGACTGAATGTGCGCGGAAAGGCTCCTCAATTGTTCGCGGGAGCGCCGCAATTCCATTTCCACCCGCATGCGCTCGGTTATGTCCCTGCCGATCGTCTTTGTCTTGACCAGCGCTCCCATTTCGTCAATCTCAATGAACACGTTTTGGCTTACATGAAAGATCGTGCCGTCCTTCCGGACGAACTCCCGTTCAAGCCCGAACAGTTCCTTGTGGTCCGTCAGGGTTGAAAATTGCTTTTCATAGGTTTTCCGGGACTCTTCCGTCAGGAAGTCCGAAATGGGCCTGCCGATAATCTCTTCTTTCGCATATCCGAGCATCTTCGCTTCCGTGTCATTGCAATCAATAACAATGCCGTTCCGGTTCAAAGAGTGATACATATCGGGAGCATTATCATAAAAATCGCGGTACTTTTCTTCCGATTTTTTGAGCGCCGCCTCGTAGCGTTTCCGCAGAGAGATATTGACGAGCAGGGCCACAATAATAAGGGTAAGAATAAAGATGACCGCCGAGGTCACAAAAATAACGTATTTATATCGGGAATAGAACGTGTCCGGAACGTTAATAACGATGCTCTCCTCGGGAAGGCGCCCTTGCGCGACGCCGAACCGCTCAAGCTGCCGGTAATCGAACATGTACAGATTCGGGCTCGTCTTGACCACTGGTATCGTCGAGACATCCTCTCCCTTCAGGACCCGCAGGGCTATTTCCGCGGCGGCTTTTCCCTGCTGGAACCCGCTGGTCAACATGCCTCCCACGATGCCCTTCCCGAGATAAAAATCCCAAAAACTGTAAATAGGAACGTTGGAAGCCCGGTAAATAAGGTTAAGGCTCTCTTCATAGGCAAAGAAATTTCCGGTCCGGTCCCGGTTCACGACGGTCAGGAGAATAATGCTGTTGGGCGCTACTTGCCGGACTTTGGATTGAAGCTCGCCGATGTCGAAGTCTTCGAGAAAAATAAATTTGATCCGGTCCTTGAACGAGGGGATGACGGCGAGCACCTGGTTCTTCATGGCTACGCCCGTGGTGGTCTTGTCTCCGACGACCACGAACTGCGCGGTGCGGGGGTGAAGCTTCAGGGCGATCGCTAAGGTGCTTTTGACGTCGGTGTCTTCTACAACGCCGGTAAAGCGGCCATAACCGGCAAGCATAGAGTCCTTGTAATCATTGATCCCGCAAAAAATGACGGGAAGGGAGCGAAACAGGGCCTGGTGATAATACCTGCGGACAAAATTAAAGGCATCGTTGTCCGCGACAATTACGACGTCAAAACGTTCTTTCCGGTATTTTTCCGCAAGGACCTCATAAAAACGGCGAAAGTACCGTTCGCCGTAATACCGTTTGGTGTCCATGTATTCGAGATAGAGCTCGATGTCACGGCCCTCGTCTTCGCGCCCGAGCGCGGACTTGATTCCCGTCACGATATTGTCGGTCCAGCTCAGGCCCTGGTGATAGGAATTGAGCACCAGGACCCGCTTTTTGGGCGTTACGCCGGCGTACCCGTTATGAGTACCGAAAAAACATAAAACCTGCGCAAGAATGACTGCGATGAGTATTCTCTTCATTGCCTTGACCTCACTGGTTCCTCATTCGGCGATTGCATTATAACCGAATCAATCGGCAATAGGCATAAAAAATTTTGACCGCCGCAACCATCACTTCTCAATAATTGCTATACTATACGTGGGATTTGATTCCCGAGTGCGGGCGAAGCAGGCGAAAATGCCGCGCGGTCGTTCCACGCTATTCTTACGATGGAGGAAGGCCATGCCTCTTATAATCGGCGTGCCCAGAGAGAAGGCCCCCGGTGAGCGGCGCGTCGCCAGCGTGCCGGACGTGGTCAAAAAATTCAAGGCCCTCGGCGCCGACATCTGCATTGAGCGGGACGCGGGCGCGGGCAGCCATTTCCGCGACGAGGATTTCGGCGCGGTAAGCGTCTGTGCGGGCGCCGTCGAAGTGTTCGACCGGTCGCAGCTTGTCCTCAAGGTGCAACCGCCGACCCTGGATGAGGTCCGCGCGATGCATTCGGGCGCCATGCTCCTCGGGTTCCTCCATCCGTACCAGGACCGGGAGCGGGCAAAGCTCCTGTGTGAACGGAACATCACAAGCTTTGCCGTCGAATTGGTGCCCCGCATTTCCCGCGCGCAGAGCATGGACGCCCTGTCCTCGCAGGCCACGGTGGCCGGCTATCAGTGCGCGCTCATTGCGGGCGTCATCTCTCCGAAATTCTTCCCCATGATTACCTACGCCGCGGGCACGCTGCGTCCTGCGCGGGTGCTCGTGATCGGCGTGGGCGTCGCGGGCCTTCAGGCGATCGCGACCGCGCACCGCCTCGGCGCAATCGTCGAAGCATATGACGTGCGGCCGGAGACTAAAGAGCAGGTCGAGTCTCTGGGCGCGCGGTTCGTGGATACCGGCGTGGCCGCTGTGGGCACGGGCGGCTACGCGCGAGAACTGAGCGACGATGAAAAGAAGCGCCAACAGGAGAAACTCGCGAAAGCCATAGCGCAGGCGGATGTCCTTATCACGACTGCGGCAGTCCCCGGCAAGAAAAGCCCGCTCATCGTGACCGAGGAGATGGTGCGCGGCATGAAACAGGGCGCGGTCGTCGTCGACATGGCGGCGGACGCCGGCGGCAACGTCGCCGGGACCAGGCCCGGCGAGACGGTCATCGTGAACGGCGTCAGCATCGTCGGCACGGTCAACCTGGCCTCGCGCATGTCCGTGCATGCGTCGGAAATGTATGCGAGGAACCTGTTCAACTTCATATCGCCCTTTATCAAGGACGGCGAGCTGCGGCTCGACTGGAACGACGAGATCCTTTCGGGCAGCCTGTTTACGCACGAGGGGCGAATCCGCCACGAAGGGGCGAAAAAGGTGTTGGAAGGATAAATCAGCTCATAGCTCATGGCTCGTAGTAAATGCTCTGCTTTTAGCCATGAGCTACCAGCTACGAACTGATTCTGTCGCTACGAACTATCAGCTACCAGCTATGAGCTGAACTTTCTGCTGAACCACCGGAGGTGTCTATGGAAGGCTTTGCCGCGCTCTACATTTTCATGCTTGCCGCCATGACCGGCTATGAAGTCATCGCGCGCGTGCCGGTGATTCTGCATACGCCGCTCATGTCCGGATCTAATTTTGTGCACGGCGTCGTCCTCGTAGGCGCCATGGTTGCGCTGGGCAGCGCGGAAACGCCCCTTGAGCAGACGATCGGATTTTTCGGCGTGGTGCTCGGAGCTGCCAATGCCGCCGGGGGGTACGTCGTAACGGAACGGATGCTCGCCATGTTCAAGAGCGGGAAGGCCGGCAGATGAACGCGATATTTCTGATCAACGTGAGTTACTTCATCGTCGCGCTGCTCTTCATCCTGGGATTGAAAAGCATGTCCTCCCCGGTGACCGCGCGTCGCGGCATTATCTGGGCCGGCATCGGCATGGTGCTTGCGACCATGGTGACCTTCGCCTGGCCCGGGATGCACAACCACGCGCTGATAGTCATTGCGCTTGCCGTTGGGGGCGGGGCCGCCTGGTGGTCCGGCAAAGTGGTCAAGATGACCGACATGCCGCAGATGGTCGCCGTGTACAACGGCATGGGCGGAGGCGCAGCCGCGGCTATTGCCGCGATCGAACTCGGCCGGGGCGAAACCCACGGCGCCGTCGTGATGACGCTCGCGGCCCTGGGGGCCTTGATCGGCACGGTCTCGTTCTCCGGGTCCTGCGTCGCGTTCGCGAAGTTGCAGGGGATCATGAAAAGGACCTTCAGCCTGCCGGGGCAAAATGCGGTTAACCTCCTGCTGGCCGTTGCGACGGTGGTTGCGGCCGCGGGTCTCGTCGCGGCAGGCCGCCCTTCTCCGCTCCAGATAGCGTTTTTTTTCCTGCTTGCGGCGTCCCTGGGCGCTGTCGTCACCATGCCGATCGGCGGCGCCGACATGCCGGTCGTGATCTCGCTCTTTAACGCCTTTACCGGCCTCGCGGTGGGGTTCGAGGGATTCGTGCTGAACAACCCGGCTCTCATCATTGCCGGGATCGTGGTCGGCGCGGCGGGTTCCCTCCTGACCCAGTTGATGGCCAGGGCCATGAACCGTCCGATCACCAACATTTTGTTCAAACCGATAACGGGTGAGGCCAAGGAGGGCGGTGCGGGCCCCGGCGGCACGATGAAGGAAATCTCCCCGCTTGATGCCGCTTCCGTTCTGCGATACGCGCAACAAGTTATCATCGTGCCGGGCTACGGCATGGCGGTGGGCCAGGCCCAGCACAAGGTATGGGAGATGACCGAGCTCCTTGAAGAAGCGGGCGTGACGGTCAAGTTCGCCATTCATCCTGTCGCGGGGCGCATGCCCGGACACATGAATGTGTTGCTTGCCGAAGCCCACGTGCCGTACGACAAGATCTACGATCTGGACGATATCAACGAAGAATTTGCCAGGACCGACGTGGCCCTGGTCATCGGCGCCAACGACGTCGTCAACCCGGCGGCGCGGAGTGACAAATCGAGTCCCATTTACGGCATGCCTATTTTGAATGCCGACCGGGCCCACAACGTAATCGTCATCAAGCGCGGCACGGGCACGGGCTATTCAGGCATCGAAAATGCGCTCTTTTATACGGACAATGCCCGCATGCTGTACGGCAGCGCGCAGCAGGTGGTGAACGACGTGATCAAAAACATCAAGGCGTTCTCCTCCTGATCCGGCAGCTGCAACAACACTTTCCCGGATTATTCGGTCACGATCGGCAGAACGATCGTGAAGATCATTCCTTTATCGATACCGACTTCGCTCTCCGCCTTTATCTCGCCGTGGTGTCTTGTTATGATGTCATACGCAATGCTCAATCCGAGGTTAGGGCGCCCGGGAAGTCGCTTGCCATATCGCATGGATGAGGCCCTCCCGCTATAGCCTACGCCGAGCTCCGTGCCCATCGTTCATCCTCGCTTTCGACTACTTTCCCGCCGTCCTTTTTTCCGGCGAAGGTACGCGGTTTTTTGTATATATCGGCTTTTTCTTCTATTTCTTTAGCCACCTTTGCGCGCGACTTTGCCAAACGCATAACCCGGCAACATTCGTTGTTCTGGAAAAGGAGGCGCTCCTGTGGTATAGTGTTTGTCTTCTGGGTCCTACTTCGCGCGGGCGACTTATGCAAAATTCGATTGACGCAAAACAGCAGCTCCTCCTTAACGCTCTTCAGGCCTTTCCGCCTGCCAACATCTACCTGCTTGGTCCGAAGGACAGTGTTGCCCGCGCTTACGCCCTGTACCGGAATGCCGGCGTCGCGTCCTTCGGATGGAGCAAAGACCATGCCTGTCTCATTGCCTGGATCAAGGTGCCGCGGGCATATGCCGCAAATGTTTTTTTGAACGATAGACAGGGCCTCTCTTTTTCCTGCTCCTGCGGGGTCGGAACGACTTCGTCTCTGTGCGCGCATGTGATCGCGGCGCTCCTGACAATCAAAAACCTCCTCCAACCGGGTCTTTTCAGACTGCCGGAGAGCAACGAGAAAAGAAGAGAAGCGCTCCTGTCCGGCATGTACGGGTTCGTACAAGAGCCCCGGAACGGGAAGAGCGCGGGGTCGCCGCCCGGCTATGCGGTCATGCTTGACGCGGACCAGGGGACGGACCTTGAAGTGTACGTCATGAAAAACGGGCAGCGGTTGCCCGGCAATTTCGCCTGGGCAGTGCCTGCTCTTCGGGAACTGTGGCTGCCGCCGTATACGACCGTCCCTCATCAACTGGCGGCCTTCATCCGCTATTTGGAGCGGCATGAAAACCTGTACCCCCTCATCGTCAAGGCCGCGGGTCAATCGACGCAAGTCACCTTCGACCCGCTGCTGTCGTACACAGCCAAAACCGAACTCGACGTGGCCGGAGAAAAAGTCAGCATTTCCAAACAGTGCATCAGCACGAACGGAGACGAGCAGGTCATCCCGATGAACAGGCTGGTTTTTCATCCTGAAACGCGCCTTCTCGGCGTAATAAGGGACACCGAGGGCTGGTCCCCGTGGAATGAATACCGGCAGCTTGCCTCGCGGGACGCGACGCTTGATGACGCCCCGGACCTCAATGGCCGGTCGTTTCAAATAGCGCTCACCGCGTTCATGCATTACCAGCTGACCTACCCGCGGGACCATCAAGACCGGATGCGGGAAGGCCTCGTGCTCAAAATCGATGGGGCCCCATCCCCTCTTGTGCGCGGTATGCATACCTACCGGATGAGCGCACGACCGTCGATGGACGCCGAGCAGAGCTTCTCTCTCAAGGCCGAGTGCGTCCTCGGGGCCGCCTCCCTGCCTCCTTCCCGGCGCACGTTTTCCTTTTTCGACCATCTCCGGCTTCATCTCCCGAAATATCTGAGCGTAAGGAAACGCAGCTTTGTTCTGTGCCGGGCTTTTTTCGAGCTGACCCAGACAGCCGCGAAAACCGCAAAGGAAAAAATCATCAAAAGCGCGCTTGCCGAAGCGGACATCCATAAATATGTCATGAAACGGGAGACGCGCGAATTTCTCGCCTCGTATGACGCAAGCTTCACCACGGAGGAAGAGCAGCTTGTATTTCACGCCGGAGCCTGGACCACGGTTCCGGTGGACAAGCAGAAAGAGTTGCTCATGTATAAAGCGGCGTTCGAGGTTTACAACAAGTACGCTTTCGAGCGGATGCCCGCATATAACGTGATGCTTATCCCCGCGGGCGTGTTCATCGAGCGCCTTCCCCGACTTGCGGCGCGCCTCCATGAACAAGGCATCGAACTCGTTTTAAACGACAAACCGGTCATGCAAGCCCGCTGGGAAATCACGATCGACGCGTCCCGTGGTTCCGACATCGACTGGTTCGAGCTCAAACCGGAGGTCCGCTGCAACGGAACGTTGGTTGAGGCAGCGGGACTCAATGCGGCCCTCCAGGGCAGCGGTTTTATCGAGCTGGGTGAATCCGTTCAAATGCTTGATGCGGATATCCGCGACATTCTTACGCGCCTGAGCGGCCTCAACGGCCCTTCTTCGAAACCGGGCCGGGAACGGGAAATCGTGAAGATCCCGCGTCTGCAGATTCTGGACTGGATGTCTCTGCGCCGCGCCGGTGTTACGATCAAGCTTGCCCCGGAAGACGAAGTCGTCATCGAGCGGCTTCTCCGTTTCGATCGGATCGAGCAGAAACCCCTGCCCGTGAAACTTCTTGCGGACTTGCGGCCCTACCAGCGCGAGGGATACGACTGGCTCGCGTTTCTATACGAGCACCGCTTCGGCGCCTGTCTGGCCGACGATATGGGCCTGGGGAAAACCGTCCAGGCCATCAGCCTCCTCGGTGGCCTCAAAGAAGGCTTGATCCTGTCTCATGCAAAAGAGAAACCGTTGCCCCATCTTATCGTTGTGCCGCCGAGCCTCCTCTTCAACTGGGAGCACGAGCTGAAAAAATTTTACCCCGACCTGAGCATTCAGCTGCATACGGGCAACAACCGGAGGATCGAATTCGACGGCTGCGATATTGTTTTAACAACGTACCATATCGTTCGGCAGGACATCGAGCTGCTGCACCTGATCGCATTCGATGTGATCGTTTTCGACGAGGCCCAGCTGGTGAAGAACATACACGCGGGAATGACCTCGGCGGCGCGCAGGCTTTCCGCGTGCTTTAAGCTTGCCTTGACCGGCACGCCGCTCGAAAACCATATTAACGAATATTATTCAATCATCGACCTGTCGCTCCCCGGTTTGATCGGTGATTACCGGACCTTCCGCTCCCTCGTTAAGGCCGATGCGGCCCCGGCTTTGGATACGCTCATCAGGCGGACCCGTCCCTTTGTGCTGCGCCGGACAAAGGAAAATGTTCTCAAAGAGCTCCCTTCCAAAATCGAGAACGATGTTTACCTCGATCTTACGGATGCGCAGAAGACGCTCTATACCAGGACCGTGGAGCTGGTCCGAAGGACCATTGACGATGCCTTCCGCGAGAAGGCCCAGGCCCAGGCGAAAATCATCGCGCTGACCGCTATCCTCAAACTGCGCCAAATCTGCCTTTCGCCCCGGCTCTTGTCCCCGGACCTAATGGGGCCGTCCCCCAAAATTGATTTTCTGGTGGAAAACCTGCGCGAAGTGCTGGATGAAGGCCACTCTGCCCTGGTCTTTTCCCAATTCACGTCGTTTCTCAATATCGCGGAGCACGACTTGGAAAAATCGGGGATTGCATATCTGAGGCTGGACGGGTCAACGCCTGTCGCGCGACGCAAGACCCTCGTTAAGGAATTTCAAAGCCACGAGGGCCCCTCCGTTTTCCTGCTGAGTCTCAAGGCGGGCGGCAAGGGGCTGAATCTCACGCGGGCGTCCTATGTGTTCCACCTTGACCCTTGGTGGAACCCCGCCGTGGAGGACCAGGCCTCGGACCGGGCGCACCGCATTGGACAAGAACAGAGCGTCACGATCACACGGATCCTGATGCGCAATACGATCGAGGAAAAGATGATGGAACTGAAGCAAAAAAAAATGGCCCTGTATCGGGCCATTATGGACGGCGTCGAGGGCTCGGGAAAAAATCTTTCCGTTACCCGTGACGATTTTCAATTCTTATTGGACACCTGAAAACAACAGCGCCGGGACCGTGTCTGTTTTACCCCAGCAGCTTCAAGCTCTGTTCGAGTTTCTCGCGTTTCACCCTGAATTCTTCGAGCTTTGCCGTATCTTTTTCCACGACCGCTTTCGGCGCTTTATCGACAAAGTCTCTGTTGGAGAGCTTCCGTGAAAACACCTCGATGTCTTTCGATATCTTGGCAATCTCTTTTTGGAGCCGGTCTCGCTCCTGGGTGAGATCGAGGACGCCCTCAAGCGGCACGTATATTTGCGCCCCTTTGATCACCGCTGTCGCCGAGGTCCGGGGCTTAGTCTCGTTCACGCCGATGCGAAGCTCGCTCACCCGGGCGAGTGTCTTTACATAACCGGCGCTTTTTTCAAGATGTCTGCAAATTTCCTCCGTTTCCCCTTTCACGACCGCCGTAATCTGCAGAGACGGCGCGATATTCATCTCCCCGCGGATATTCCTGAGCGCAAGGATCGAATCCATCACCATCTGCATGTCTTGTTCGATCTCGGGCTTGATCCTTTTCTCATCCGCAACAGGATATGCCGCGATCATGATAGACTCGCTTCTGACTCCTGACTTCCGGCTTCTGACTCCCTCGGGGAGCGTCTGCCAGATCTCTTCGGTGATGAAGGGCATAATGGGGTGCAGGAGCCGGAGCGCCGTTTCGAGCACATGGACGAGCACGGTCTGGGCCGCGGTGCGGGCCGGCGTCCCTTTGTCCAGGTAAAGTGCGGGCTTGGAGAATTCGAGATACCAGTCGCAGTACTCATGCCAGATGAATTGATACAACGTGGAGGCCGCGTCGTTAAAGCGGTATTCGACCAGGGCGGCCTGCACGTCCTTTGTGATCGAGTTCAGGCGCGAGAGGATCCAGTGGTCGGCGAGTGAAGTATGCTGAACAACCAGCTCGGCATTCGGCGAGAATTCCGCTTCGAGATTCATCATCACGAACCTGCTCGCATTCCAGATCTTATTGGCAAAGTTCCGGTAGCCTTCGATGCGTTCTGGCGAGAGTTTGACGTCCCTGCCTTGCGCGGCGAAGGCCGTGAGCGTGAATCGGAAGGCGTCGGTGCCGTACTGGTCGATCATCACCAGCGGGTCGATGACGTTGCCTTTGGACTTGCTCATCTTCTGGCCTTCCGCGTCTCGCACCAGCGCGTGAATGTACACGTCTTTAAAGGGGACTTCTTTCATAAAGTGGAGCCCCATCATGATCATGCGCGCTACCCAGAAGAAGATAATGTCAAAACTGGTAATAAGCACGGAGGTCGGGTAGTAGACCGAGAGTTCTTTGGTTTTGTCCGGCCAGCCGAGCGTGGAAAAAGGCCAGAGCGCGGATGAAAACCATGTGTCGAGTACGTCGGTTTCCTGGCGGATATTTTTGCCGCCGCATTTTGCGCACGACGTCGCGTCACTGCGGCTCACGATAATGGCATTGCAATCGTCACAGTACCACGCCGGGATGCGGTGGCCCCACCAGATCTGGCGCGAGATGCACCAATCCTTGATGTTTCGCATCCAGTCGAAGTAGGTGTTTTCCCAGCCCTTGGGCACGAACCGCACCCGGCCCTCTTCCACAACCTTGATCGCCGGTTCGGCAAGCGGCTGCATTTTTACGAACCACTGAGGCGAGAGATACGGTTCTACCACGGATTTGCACCGGTAGCATTTGCCGATTGAGTGGCTGTGGTCCTCGGTCTTGATGAGGTAGCCCTGCTCCTGCAGCAGCTCGACCACCATGCCGCGCGCCTTCCTGGCCGGCTTGCCTGCGATGTGTTTGAGCACGTCGGGAAGCGCGTCCGGGATCTCCGAAAGAATCGCGGCCTTGTCGTCCAGTATTTTGATGCGCGGAAGATTGGGAAGCTGCCGCTGTCCTGCTTCATAGTCGTTGAAGTCGTGCGCGGGCGTGACCTTGACCGCTCCGGTGCCGAACTCAAGATCGACAAGAACGGAGTCGCCGATAATCGGGATTTGTCTGGTGGTGAGCGGCAGGTCGATCATTTTGCCGATCAATTCTTTATACCGCGGATCGAGCGGATGAACGGCAACAGCCGTGTCGCCGAGCATCGTCTCCGGCCGGGTAGTCGCCACGGTCAGACGGATGTTGTGGTCGTGCGACAGCGGATACGCAATATGATACAGTTTTCCCTTTTCGTCCTCGTGCTCGACCTCGATATCCGAAAGCGCGGTGTGGCAACGGGGACACCAGTTGATCAGCCGCTCGCCGCGGTAGATGAGCCCTTCTTCATAAAGCCGGACAAAGACTTCACGCACGGCACGGGACAGTCCTTCGTCCATGGTGAAGCGCTCACGCTCCCAGTCACAGGACGCTCCGAGCCGTTTTTGTTGACCGATGATCTTCCCGCCGTATTCCTTCTTCCACTCCCAGACTTTTGCGATGAATTGCTCTCTGCCGAGGGCGTCGCGGTTGATGTGTTCCTGTGCAAGCTGACGCTCGACCACGTTCTGCGTGGCGATGCCCGCGTGGTCCGTGCCCGGAACCCAGAGCGCGTTTCTGCCCGACATACGCATCCACCGCGCGAGAATGTCCTGGAGCGTATTATTGAGGGCGTGGCCGATATGGAGCGAGCCGGTCACGTTGGGCGGCGGAATCACCATGGAAAAAGATGCTCCGCCGGCCGCTTCGTCGGCGTGAAAATAGTTTTTCGCCGTCCAGAAACCATACCATTTCTCTTCTACCGCTTTCGGGTCATACGCCTTGGGTAATTCTTTTTCCGACATGAAGCACGCTCTCCTTTTTTTTATACCGGCGCAATCAAAAAATAAAAGAGGGGAGCAAGTCCCCTCCGTCACACCGCAGACTGGAAATGTCAAATCCGCAAGGCCTTCCCTACGGCTCCGCCTTTAACCGTTCGATCTCCTCTTTTATCATGGTCTCGGCAAGTTGAGGTATCACTTCCCAGGCCACTTTTTCTATAACATCGCGGGCAATTTCACGGGCAATTTTCATAACTGCTTCTTCAATGCCCCTCCTGATCGTTTCATCGGAAATTTTCGGAAGGGACGGCGGCGCTAAATTCTTAAAAGCTTCCCCTGCCAGCTTCGCAACGGTTTCTTCAACCATTTTCTTGAGTTCCGCGGCCGGCAGCGTCGGCGGCGCGGCAGCGGGCTGAGGCATTGCAGGCGGCGACGCCGGTCTTGGTGCTGGCCTTACCGGCGCGGTCACCGGCTTTTCGGTCTCGTCGGAAAGGTCGAACGATTCAAACGTGGGAGGGGTTGGCGAAGCTTGTACGCGCTTCTCGGGCAAACCCAACCCGGCCCGCATCTCTTCCACGGCCTTGGCCCCGATTGGCAGGGCCTTTGACTCCTCTCGGACGAGCGGCGCTTCCACTTCTTCCACGACAGGCTCAACTTCGTACACGGACTCTTCCCTGGGGGGTGTTGCCATACGTCTGACATCCGCCTGGGTAGGCGCTTCGCTGATAATATCAAAAATATTGGCTGGCGTGGCCTGCTTCGGCTTTGCGGCAGGCGAGGGAGCGGCGGGCCGCTGCGCCGCAGTCTGCGTCGGCGCGGCATCCGGGCGGGGCGGGGCCCCGGCCAGGGCTTTTTTCACCTTGCCGATAAGCTCCTGAGACTCGAAGGGCTTTGCGATATAATCGACAATCCCCGACTGCCTGCCTTTCGCATCTTCGTAGACGTCATCCCTGCTCATCATGAGGATGACGGGCGTTTGAGCCAGCGCGGGGGTCTTTTTCAGGCGCGCCGCGAGACTATATCCGTCTATGCGCGGCAGATCAACGTCTGCCAGCACGACGTCGGGGGCGAACCTCGAGGCCTCGTTCAGGGCCGTTTCGCCGTCGCTTACGCATGCTACTTCATACTCTCGTCCGGAAAACAGCATCTCCACGACTTTCTGGATGGTGATGCTTTTGTCCGCCAATAGAATCTTAACCGGCATTAAACAGCCTTTCAAAATCGAGGATTATGATTTCCTGCCCGTCATCGTACACACACCCTTTGACGAACCCGGGGTCGATTCCCTGCGCTTTTCCGAGAACCGCGGGCCCATCCTCCAGTTTGACCATCTTGGCGACGCCGTCCACCGTGATCCCAAACGACTTTTTATTCTCTTCCACCAGGATAATGCTCCGTCCCGCGGCGGGCTGCCCCTGCTCATCGGCGGTAAAACCGATGGGCCCCGGTCTGTTCAGGCCGACTCGTTGCGCGAGATTGAATACCGGATAGACTGTCCCCCGGTAATCAAGAAGCCCTTCGACAAATTGAAAGGAGAGCGGCACGGGCCGCGACGGGCGCCACGGCAGAATCTCGATCGCTCCCTGGAGCTTCATGCCGAAGAGACGCCCGGTCAGGTGAAATACAAGATAGCTGCTGGTCATGGCAGCAATCCGTCATCGTTTAGGAGCAACACCAGCTTTTCCTTATGGCGCAAAATCCCGTCATAATAGCGCGACCCGGCGCTCATCACCCCAGGGGGAAGCGTGATGGGCTTTTGGCTGGTGTCCAGAATGTCCATAACCGCATCGACCAGCAGGCCGAGCGTGCCCCTTCTGCTTTTCAGCACCAGCAGCGCCGTTCCCGGCTTGCCGGGAAGCTTTAAGATTTTCTTGGCGCTTACGACCGGAATCCCCTTGCCGCGAAATTCGAACGTTCCCTCGAATAATTCGGTCAGATTCGGGTCCTTCCGAATTTCGCCCGCGGTCTTGATCTCCAGCAAGAGCGTGATCGGAATGGCATAGAGTTCGCCTTCCAGTGATAATATCAGAAACCGTGCGCCTTCGTCCATAAGTTAGTTGAGGTCATGCACGGGCGGCAAGGGCTGAGCGGCTCAGCAGTTTTTTGATCGCCCCGAGCATTTCCTGCTCCTCAAACGGCTTCACCAGGTAATCCTGCGCCCCCATCTCCACGGCTTTCTGGCGGTGCTTGTCTCCCGCGCGCGAAGTCAGCACGATGACGGGAATGTTCATGAGCTCCGGACTTTTCTTCATCTCGGACATCAGATCGTATCCGTGCATGACGGGCATTTCCAGGTCGGTAATAACGACATCGAACTTTATCCGGCCCATCAGGGTGAGGGCTTCCATTCCGTCCGGCGCAACTTCAACCTCGTAGCCGGTACGATCAAGAAAACGCTGAACGTATTTTCGGATGCTGATGGAATCGTCAACCACGAGGATCTTCGGCTTCCTCGTTGCGACCTCCGGGACCGGCGCCGCTCTAACCGCGCCGAGGCTTGCTTTTGACGCTACGATCGCCTCATCGCCGAACAGCGGCGCGACGTTGATGATGAGCCGCACGTCCCCGTCTCCCGAAATGGTCGCGCCGGAAAATAGTTTGATCCCCTTAAGATAATCGCCCATAGACTTCACGACGATCTCCTCGCGGCCGATAATGTCTTCCACCATGAGCGCGAGCCGTTTTTCAGCCATGCCGAGAATCAGCGTAGGCTGGCGGAACGTTTCGTCTTTTTGCGGGAACTTGCCGACGCCGAGGAGTTCGTTCAGTTTCAGGAGCCGGATAAGTGTTCCGCGAAGATTCACCAACTCTTCGCCCGCGGCGCGCTGGATGTCCCTTGAGGAGAAGCGAGTGGTTTCCTCCACCAGGTTCATGGGAATTGCCACTTCCTGATCTTTAAGCTTGACGATCAGCGCCTGGGCGATTGCAAGGGTGAGCGGCAGACGGATCACGAACTTGGTCCCGACGCCCTTTTCCGTTTTGATCTCGATTCTGCCGTTGATTCTCAGCAGGTTGTTGGAAACAACGTCCATACCGACGCCCCGGCCGGAAACCTTGCTTACCGCGGACGCGGTAGAGAATCCGGGCCGGAAAATAAGATTGATGGCCTCGGGGTCCGTGAGGGCCTCCGCCTCGTCAGCGGTCATCAGCCCCATATGTGCGGCCGTCTTTCTGAGCACGGCGGTATCCATGCCGCGGCCGTCGTCTTCGATCTCAATGATGATACTGTTCCCCTCATGGCGGGACTTCAGGACCAGCAGGCCCATGGGATCTTTCCCCAGCGCCGTTCGCTCAGCGGCCGGTTCGATGCCGTGGGATACCGCGTTCCTGATCATGTGCATGAGAGGGTCGGAAATAATTTCGAAGACGGTCTTGTCAATCTTGGTCTCGCCGCCCGAGACGATCATATTCACCTGCTTGTTTTCAGCCTGTGACAGGTCCCGAACGGGCCGCCGGAACATTTGATAGAGCTTGTCGATCTCGACCATGCGGGCCATCGTGATTTCGTCCTGCAGATTGGTCGTAATCGTTGAGATGCGCGCCGTATCAAGTTCGAACGAGTCGAAAAAGCCCGCGAGGTCGTTCATGATTTCATTCGTATCGTTCGTAATTTCGGTCAGTTTGCGCGACAGGAGATTGAAGTCGTCATACCGGTCGAATTCCAGCTCAAGAAAGTCGTCGGGCTGCTGCTCCGCGGCCTTCCGGCTCCGGTCCGGCGTCTCAATGGCGAGCGTGTACTCGTACTTTTCTTCGAATTTCTTGATCTCGTGCAGGAGCCGGTTCTGGCTGAAGGCGAGCTCTTCACGCAACCCTTTGATAAAATCGATCTGGTGCGCCAGCCGGTTCCGGTTGACAATCATCTCGCCCACCAGATTCATAAGATTGTCGAGCCGGTCGACGTTGACCCGGATAAATTGCTTTTCCAGTTCTGTCGCGTCCGTAACGCGGCGGCCGACTCCGCGCTTTTCGGCGAGGTCGGCCTTTCTGGCTTCCTCGATTTCTTTCTTCAGGGGGGCTTCTTCGGCAGGCAAGGGAGTGACAGGCGCCGGTTCATCGGACAACGCTGCCCGCGGCTCCGACTCCTTCAGCGGTTCTACCGAGATCGGCTCTTCCGCGACCGGCGCGGGCAACGACTCCTCGGCCATCAGCGGTTCCACCGAGATCGGCTCCTCCGTGACCGGCGCGGGCAAGGGTTCCTCGGCCATCAGCGGTTCCACCGAGATCGGCTCTTCCTCACCAACGCCGAAGGTCTTTTCCCAAGCCAGGTCGATATCGTCTTTCAAGGCCGGGACGGGACCGGGGCGCGGCGATGCCGAAGGAACCTCTTGCCGAAGGCCTTCAATGACGTTCTCATAAGCCCGGGTGATGGTTTCCACAACGAGGGAGTCTTCGGGTTGGCCGGTCGCGACACCGTCCACCATGAGCTTCACGGCGTCTACGCTGTCGAAGAGAAAATTCAGGGTTTCCTTGCAGATGGAGATGGTCCCGGAGCGAAACTGGCTGAGCATGTCCTCGGCTTTGTGCGACACCTCGCTGATGCCGAGAAACCCCATCATCGCGGCGGAGCCCTTGAGCGTATGCGCGGCGCGGAAAAGCTCGTCGATGACGTCCGTGCCGGAAGGGTTTTTTTCGAGGGACAACAGTCCCTTGTTCAAGTTCTGGAGGTGGTCGCCAGCCTCTGCGAGGAAAAAGTCTATAATGCCTGATTTGTCAAACGGTCCGGCCATATGATGCTATTCAATAAACCCGAGCTTGATCTCCTCATCGCTCGTGGTCACATTTTCCGCTGTCGGCGGATAACCCTCGAGGGCGGGCAACGGGGTCTCCCCGGCCTGCGGAACGCCGCCTGCGCCCTTGCTGACTTTGAACCTGCCGATGACGTCGGTAAGCCGCTTGGTGAGGCCGGCCAGTTTGCTGATGGTCGCCACCGTTTCCTGCACACCCTGCGTCGCATCCTGAGTAAGGCGCGAGATGCTGTCCATGGTCTGCACGACGCTTTCCGTGGATTTCACCTGGTCGCCCGCGGCTTTCGTGATATCCGTCATGAGGTTCGCGGTCTGTTTCACGATTTGCTCAATTTCACGAAGGGCGGCGCCGGCCTGGTCAGCGAGCTTGGTGCCTTCTTCCACCTCCCGGGTTCCTTCTTCCATAACGGCCACGGCCTCGCTCGTTTCCACCTGGATGCCCTTGATCAGGCCCGTAATGTCCTTGGTCGAACGGGCGGCGCGCTCGGCGAGTTTTCGCACTTCATCCGCAACCACCGCGAAGCCCCTGCCCTGCTCGCCCGCGCGCGCGGCTTCGATTGCGGCGTTCAACGCGAGCAAGTTCGTCTGGGTTGCGATTTCGTTGATGACCTCGATGATCGCGCCGATTTCCAGAGAGCGCTCGCCCAGGCCTTTGATCTTCTTTCCGGTGGATTGCACCGTCGCCCGGATGCGCTGCATACCCTTGATCGTTTCCGCCACGGCCGTTCCGCCCTTGACCGCGGCCTGGGTCGCCTTGACCGACGTCTGCGTTGCGGCCTCGGCGTTTTCAGCCATGCGTTGCGTGGTAAGAGACATCGCGTTCACGGCATCGGACGCGTTCCGGATCTGGGCCGTCTGCTGCGAGGCGCCCATGCGCATGCGCTCGGACGACCGGAGAATTTCCGCCGTGGACCGCTGCACCTCGGCCGCCACACTACTGGTCTGGGTGACGAGCGAAGTAAGACCGGTGATCATGAGGTTGAACGCGTCCGCGACCGAGCCCAGAGCGTCGGCGGTGACTTCGGCCTTCGAGGTCAAGTCGCCTTCCGCGGCCGTACTCACGACCGACAGCAGGCCGATGACCTGGCGCTGCATTTTGTCCCGGTCGGACTCGGATTGGACCAGGCCCTGGAGCCGGTCGATCGTGTTATTCAGCGTGGTCCCCAGCAGACCGAATTCGTCGCCCGTGGTCACGCGCGCTTTTTTAGTAAGGTCGCCGCCGCCCATGGCTTCGGCCACATTGATCAGGTCCTTGATCGGCGAAACCGTAAAGGCGGACATGAGCAAGCTGAGGACGGTCAGAAGGACCAGCGTGCCGACACCGAGACCCAGGATGTTGATCAAAATTTTTCTAATACTTGAATTGATGAGGGTGAGATCGACCCCCACGTGCACGACGCCGAGCGTCCCGTTCCCGATGGGCACCGCCGCGTCCATGACATCGATAATGCTGCCCTGGACTGAAAGGACGGCAGCCTGCGTTCCGTAAGGGACCCCCGGACCGAGGATGTTGAGCGTCTGAAGCTCCGCGGGGACCGCGTTTCCTTCGAACGAGGACGCGAGCGTCCTGCCCCTGCCGTCGCGGATGAAGCAGTATGCGACGTCGGGGTAATTCATTGCTTCGCTGATGATTGCTTGAAGCGCGTTCAGGTCCTCAACCTGGACCGGTTGCACGGCCTTTGCGCCCAGGCGGTCCGCAACGATGATTCTCTTATTGATGACCTCGTCTTTAAGCGTGCCGTTCAACTGGTAGTCGATGTACAAGAGATGGAGGGTGCCGAACACTGCGGACAAGACGGTGATCATGAGCACCAGCTTGGCCCTGATGCTCAATTGATAGAGAAGATAATTCACAATTTTCATCGTTCAGCTCCTTATGGGTAGAGGCGGCGTCCGTGCAAACTCAGGTCAGCTTGAGGTCTTCAAAAATACGTTCAATGTGCAGGAGTGCGGCAATACCCGTCTCCCGTTGGATGATGCCCTTCAGAAAGCGGCTGCGGTTCTTTCCAGCCTTGGCCCCGTAGTCAGCGGGCATCGTCAGCACGCTGCTTTCCGGAACGGAAACGACCTCGGAGACGTTGTCGACGACGATGCCGAGCGTAATAGAACCGAACTTCACAATGGCGATCTGGCCCGTGGCGGCCTGAGGCGGCAGAGACAGCGTTGCCCGTATATCAACGATCGGAACAATGTTTCCACGCAGATTGATGACGCCGAGTACATGGGACGGGGTGGTCGGGACTGGGAAAATTTTTTGGGGAATGATGATCTCCGTCAGCAGGGCGACCGGTATAGCATATGTTTCCTCACCGATGTTGAAGAGACAAACCCGAATCTCCTCTTCCGGCAGTGCTTCGGCTACCTCGGTGGTGACGTCGCTGTCAATATCTGCCAAACAAGCCCCTCCAGGGATTAGATATATTTTTTGACCGCCTTGAGCAAGTCTTCGGGCTTGAAGGGCTTTGTCAAATATTCATCAGCTCCCTGCTTCATCCCCCAGAACTTGTCGCTTTCCTGGTCCTTGGATGTTACCATGATGATCGGGATCTTTTTCAGCTGCTCGTTGCTCTTGATGTCTCTGCAGACCTGAAAACCGTTTTTTTTGGGCATGATCACATCCAGGATAATGAGGTCGATTTTTTCCGACTTCACCCGTTCTTCCGCGGCTTCTCCATCCAATACGGTTACAATGGTGTGGCCTGTCGGCTGAAGCGTCTGCTGAAAGATCTGAAGCTCCGCCACACTATCGTCCGCTATGAGTATTTTGGCCATTCTGGTCTCCTTCTTCCCCGCGCTGCGGGATAGTGAAAATTAACATATTTCTTTGGTAGTGTCAAGTTTTCGTTTTATTTTTCTTGCGGTTAGGGCCTCCGGGAGGATCACCGCTTCCTGCGGATCAGGTTCACGGAAAGCAGAATGAACATGCTCTTCGCCGCTTCAAATTCGCTCATGAAGAGCTGGTCGACGATCTCCTGTATCGTGCGGTGTCCGTTGATCAGGGAGAAGACCTGCAGATCGCCATCGCTCATCCCGCGGGTCGTAAGTTCCTCCGCGTTTCCGATCAAGGGCTCGAACACGATAGTAAAATCCGGGATCTTCTGCTCGATGAGACTCCACTCGTCCGCGCGGCGTGCGCCCTCAAGCAGCAAATCATCCACCTTCAGGGCAATCGGATTAGTAAAAACCGGCGCTATGGCCTTCTCAAACAAAAAACCGCCTTGCTTCCACGCCATGACCTTGTAGATGGCCGACTCCGTGTGGCGTCTGAGGCACTCCGCGAAGAGCTTGATATCGAACAGCTTTTCTTGAGCGAGGATGCTGTCGATGGGCTGAGAAGTCATCTCCGCAATGCGAAGAACGTGCCTGAGACTCCCTTCTTCCACCCGGCAGGTTTTTCTGAGCAGGTTTTCCGCGGCGCTCCCGTTTCCGTTGCAATCCGATGAGGCGAAGACTACTGCTCCATTCTTAAAATATACTTCCGCGGCGTTGCCTGCGCGGGTAATGGCCAACTTGCCGGTCTGACGCTGCAGCCCCAGCATCTGCATGACTTCCGCAAGGGGGACGCTCGCCAGGTTTCCCTGAATGCCGCAGTCAGCCGGCTGCGTTTTTGCCGTCAGCTGCCGGATTTTCTCCGGCAGAACGTTCCGCACGAACTCGTCGAGCGTCTGTTCGACGATGCGCCTCACCATGGCCTCGAGGTCCCCCGCCGCCTGCGCCGGAGACGTCAATGCCGGACGGGCCTCGCGGACCGCTCCGCCCGGCGGAACGGCCGGTTTTTTCTGGTCGATTACTTCCCGGATTTTTGCAAGGAGCTCTTCGGGCTGGAAGGGTTTCGTGAAATATTCAGTGATGCCGAGGACATCCACAAACTTACTGCCGATTTTATCGCCTTTGGATGTTACGAGAATGATGGGC
>JBGPUS010000020.1:0-19263 GCA_041491325.1 Nitrospirota bacterium
CGCTCGCAAAGACGGCCAAAAGGCTTTTTCGAAATAATGCGTTTAAATATTTGACGACACAAATTATTTCATACCCCCACGACGGTTTTCTTGATATCAGTCATCGGATAGTGTTTGATGTTCCCCGTTGCAAGGATAGCATGCTTTATGAATGCGGTTGCGGCGATGATGCAGTCATCGAGTTCCAAGTCCTGCGATTGCGTGGTCTTTCTGTAGGCTCCTGCCTTCTCAGCATTATCCCTCGTCACAATGGCGCCAAAAAATGCAGATGACATTCTGATTTCACTGCCCTGTCAAAGCAACGCCCTGATCTGCGGCAGCTTGTCTTCGGTCGCCTTCCTGCCTCGTCTGAGGAGTTCCCGAGACTTCGAGAGGTCGTACAGGGCGATGCCTTTGGCGTCCACCTGGATAACCACATCCGCGAGCTTTTCTTCTTCTCGGGCGTTTCTTGAAGCCCAGAGCGCGGATAGGTGGGTTGCGATCTGTACGAGGTTTTTGTAGTGGTCAAGCTCCAGAGCTTTATAATTGACGTTTACGGCGATCACGCGGCGTACGCCAAGTTCTTCCCGGACCGTTCTGACCGGCAGCTGGCTGGCCACGCCGCCGTCGACCAGCATTTTCCTGTTGAGCTCCGTGGGGGTGAATATTATCGGAAGGCTGCAGCTTGCCTGGACTGCTTTGGAAACAGAGCCGCTCGTGATGCTGACCTTTTCTCCGGTGCTGAGGTCGGTTGCGACGGCGGCGAAGGGTATGACGAGGGAGGAAAACTTCTTGACAGGGAGAATCTCTTCCATGAACCGGTAGATGCCTTCGCTTGAAATGAGGCCGGTTCTCGGGATTATAAACTTGACAAGGTGCTTCCAGTTTGTTTGAAGCACGATTCGCTTGATTTCGCTCACGGTCAGGCCCGCGGCATACATCGCGCCGATCATGCTGCCCGCGCTCGTGCCGGCAATAGCGCGGACGGGGATGCCTTCCGTTTCCAGCACGTCCAAGACGGCTATGTGCGCAATCCCGCGAACCGCGCCGCCCGAGAGTGCCAAGCCGATCCCCGGATTTGATGTGTCAGGCAATGGTTATCTCTCTTCATCAACAACAGGCGGGCGGAAGAACGTTATTTGCCGGAAAACTTCTTGACCGCGTTCTTGACATGCGCGCCCATTTCTCCGAAGGCGTAAAGCATGTCCAGGTAGATCGAAGAACTCTTAGGGGTGCATTCTCCGGTCACGAGCCGCTCTTCGTGCGCGGTCGCGAAATCGTTGGCCATACGCTCGATGGCGGCGCTGTCGGTGAGTGCTGTCTCCGCGGTTGCCTGCGCCCCGGTCACTGCCGCTTCCCCGGCTTTCTTAAGCGCGTCTTTGGCTTTCGAGAATAATTTGCCTGTCTCAGCGATGGCTTTGTCGCTGAAGAGAGCGCCTTCCTTGATCCGTACGCGGCTTCCTTCGGAGATGCGGTTGATGCTGGTTGCTATTTTTTCGATATGAGAGGGGACGGCCAGGAGAGACCGCGCTTCGTTATTGGAGGCAGCCAGTTTCGCGAGAGAGGCCGTTAAGCCGTCTTCCTTGGTTTGTATCTCCTTGGCAAGCTCATCGGCCTTGTCCAGAGACGCAGGTTTGCTCTTCATGAAACCGTCCTCGGCGAGTTCGAGCATGGACTGTGCTTTATGCATTGTCAAGTAGAGCTCTTTTTTCAGGTCCTTTACGGATTGATCAGACATACGATACTGTCTCCTTTCATGTCCCGGTCTGGCTCTTACGCCAACCCCGCTTAATATGCACTAACTATAGCAGAAATTGTCGACAATGATAGTTTAAATTATTTATACCAACATTTTAAGGATTAATAGAAAGCCTGAAATTGCGATGGTTGCGCGATGTGACCCGCAGCCCCTTATCTCTTCAATATTTCGGCGTATTTTACTCGGGGCAGGGGGTTTTTTCTTGACTTCATAAGGGGCCGCTGGTATAACCTAAATCATCAAAATCATCCTTCCGCACCGGAGCAGAGCATGCCCTTTTTTGCCGGAGAAATCTTTGTCAGCGAGGTCCATCAGAAGCCGGTGCTCGACCAGACCGGCGAAGAGATCGGGAAGCTCAAAGACATCATCGTCGGCTTGGGCGAGCCGTTCCCCGCGGTTTCGGCGCTCGTGGTCGCAGCGGGAAAGACGGTCTACCTCCTGCCCTGGGACAAAATCAATCTCTTCAACCGGCGCGTTATTACGGTCAATGAACGCATCGACAATCTCAGCCCCGGCTCGATTTCACCCACCGACATCCTTATCTGCCGCGACGTTCTCGACAAGCAGATCGTGGACATCAATGGCGCAAAACTGGTGCGGGTAAACGATCTCGAACTCGGCGATGTTAAGGGAAGGTTCTGCCTGGTTGCCGCGGATATCGGTCTTCGCGGCCTCCTGCGGCGGCTCGGTCTGGAAAAACGAGGGGAGAAGTTCCTTGCCCTGTTCAACTACAAGCTCCAGCATAAACTTCTCGCGTGGCACTACGTCCAAACCATCGAGCCGAAAGTCACCCGGCTCACCCTGACCGTTTCGCGCCAAAAAGTTTCGAACATGCACCCGGCGGATCTCGCCGAAATCATCAGCGAGGTCTCTCAAAAGGAACGAACAGCCATCTTCGGCAGCCTCGATGTGGAAACGGCGGCCGAGGCCCTGCATGAGCTCGAGGCGGGCCTCCAGGCGGACATTATCGACGATATGTCCAATGAGCGGGCTTCGGATATTCTCGAACGCATGCCTCCGGACGAGGCCGCGGACGTGCTCGGCGATCTGCCCGAGGCCAAGGCACAAGAACTCATAAACCTCATGGAGAAGGAAGAGGCCGAGGACGTTCAAGAACTCCTTGAGCACGAGGATGACACGGCGGGCGGTCTTATGACCACCGAGTATCTCGCTTTCCCGCCCGACATGACCGTCGAAGAAGCCGTCAAAGAGCTGCGGCTCGAGGCGCCGGACGTGGAGACTGTTTACTATCTCTACATCGTGGACGCCGGCGAGAAGATTATCGGCGTCTTGTCACTCAAAAACCTTATCCTCGCCATGCCCCAAACGCTGCTCGGCGATATTATGATAACGCCGGCAAAAACGCTTCCGCTCGACGCAGGAAGACAGGACGTGGCCGAGTTCGTATCGAAGTATAATCTTCTTGCGGCCCCGGTGGTGGATGACGATATGGTCATGCGGGGCATCGTGACCGTGGACGACGTGCTGGACTTCCTCCTGCCGACCGCCTCCAGAAAAAAGCGGAGAAAATTGTAACCAGCCTATGCCGGTCCGGACCGGGTTCGGGCGCATGGTATCACATAAGCCTGAAAAAATCGTTTAGACACGGAAGAAGCGGATTAACATATGATAAAAGCGGAAAATTCTAAAGCGATGCATTCACCTATTGGGTAAACATTTATCAAGAGAAAATCCGCTGCTATCCGGCTCTTATCCGATTTGATCCGCCTGCGCCCAGCGCTTACGAGCCTGCACCCAACGCATATGAGTGCGAAGTGCGAATGTAGGGTGTGTGTGCGCGAGTGCAAGGTGTGTCAGATGCCGTTTTTAGGATCCGAGCTGTTCAGAGGTCTCCAGAAGTGAAATTTATCGAACACATTAAAAAGATGAAAAGCGCGAAGCTGGTCGCCTTGCTCAGCGTCATCGGCCCGGGGTTCATCGCGGGAAATGCGGGAAATGACGCAGGCGGCATCGCGACCTATTCCATCATGGGCGCGCGAGAAGGCTATGGCCTGCTCTGGGCGCTGCTCCTGATTACGTTTGCCCTCGCCGTCGTCCAGGAGATGTCTTCGCGCATGGGCGTCGTGACCGGGAAAGGATTCGGCGATCTTGTCCGGGAGCAGTTCGGCGTCAAGCTGACGCTCGCGGTCATGTCTCTTTTTATCGTCGCAAACCTGACCGTCATTGTTGCCGAGTTTGCGGGCATTGCTGCAAGCATGGAGCTCTTCGGGGTGAACAAGTATATTTCCGTGCCGATCTCCGCGTTCATTGTCTGGTTTGTTGTGCTCAAGGGGAACTTTAAGCAGGTGGAGCGTTTTTTGATCCTGATCAGTTTCATTTACCTGACGTATGTTTTTTCCGGGTTCATGGCGAACCCGCCCTGGGCGGAAGTTGCGAAACAGATAGCCGTCCCGCATATCAGGCTGGACAAAGATTACTTTCTGCTCTTCATCACCATGGTGGGGACCACGATCACGCCGTACATGCAGTTCTATCTCCAGTCTGCCGTCGTGGACAAGGGAGTGCGGATCGAGGAGTATAAACTGGTCAGGCTGGATGCGTATGCGGGGTCGATCATGACCGTGTTTATCGCTTTTTTCATCGTCCTGGCAACCGGAACCATTCTTCATCCGGCCGGTGTGGTCGTTGATTCCGCGGAGGATGCCGCGCGCGCCCTGGAGCCTCTTGCCGGCAATTTTGCGTCGCATCTTTTTGCCATCGGGCTTTTGAACGCATCGTTTCTGGCTGCGTTCGTCCTGCCTCTGGCCACGGCATATGGGTTGTCCGAAGCCTTCGGATGGGAGTCGGGAATCAATAAATCCTTCCGGGAAGCGCCGCAGTTCCTCGGGTTTTATACGGCCTTCATCGTGATCGGAGCCGGAGTAATCATGATCCCCGGCGCGCCGCTCATCAAGATCATGTTCCTGTCCCAGACCGTGAACGGCATTCTCCTGCCGGTCGTCCTCATCATCATGCTTCGACTGATCAACAACCGGGAGATCATGGGTGAGTACGTCAACTCGAAGCGGATGAACGTGATTACCTGGACCACCGTGGGAATACTGATCCTGCTGACACTTGCCCTGGTGGTGACGAGTTTTATTCTGTAGGGGGAGGCGGAGGGGTTTACTCACGTGCTCCGCGAGAGAAGCTTTTTGCTTATAGCGTTAGGTTCCGGTTTGTCCTGCCGTATTACTACTCCTCATACGGAATTGGGTCCTTCACTCCTGCCTCGCTGAACCCCTTCAGGCGTAACGCGCAGCTTTCGCATTTTCCGCACGCCTTTCCGCTGGCTTGATAACAGCTCCACGTACAGTGAAGCGGCGCGCCGAGTGCGAGGCCTTTTTTCACGATCTCGGACTTCTTCAGATGAATAAGCGGGGTGACGATTTCTATCCGCGTTTCCGGCCTGGTCCCCATCTCGATGGCCTTGTTGAAGGCCCGGTAAAACGTCTCGCGGCAGTCGGGGTAGCCGGAGCTGTCTTCTTCGACCGCGCCGATGAATATTTTGGTTGCGTTGATAACTTCCGCCCAGGAGGTTGCGATAGAGAGAAAATGGGCGTTTCGGAAGGGGACGTAGGTAATGGGGATAGAAGCAGGACTGAGTGCTGAGTGCTCAGGACCGGGTTCAGGGACGGGGATGCCTGCGTCCGTGAGGGCCGAGCCGCCGATGACCTTGAGGTGTTCAATGCTGACGGAAAGGCGTTTTTCAGCCTTATAAAAGTCGGCGATTTCGTTAAATGCCCTGAGTTCGCGCGCTTCGGTCCTTTGCCCGTAGTTTACGTGGAGAAATGCCGTCCGATATTGTTCATGCGCGATTGCCGCCGTGACGCAACTGTCCATGCCACCGCTTACGAGTACAACTGCGAGCTCTTTTTCCATGACCTTACTGTACCAGCATCGCGGGAAAAATTCTACAGATTTTTAAAAAGCCGGGATGGACAGGAGAAAAAAGGCCCCGGTCGACAAAAGCGCCGCCGGGTCCGCACGGAAAGCAATTAGTGCACGCCGTGAATGAGCATGGGAAGGCACCGGGTGCAGACGACTTTTTCTTTTCCTTCGTGATAGCAGACCAGAAAAACACGGTCCTTGTCCGTTGCGCCGCAAGCAAAACATTTGAGTTCTTTCTCAGCCACGTTATTCCTCCAGTGCGTTGATCTCATCAACGATTTTGTTCGGGTCGAGATTGTGCATCATGGACCCGAAAGAAATGGATTCCATGTTTATTCCGGGGCACGTAAAGCAGCCGTTACCGAAGTATTTCTGGATCACGGCCTTTGCCGCCGGGCCCATCTTTATCACCTCGCCGATGACGGTGTCTTTTGTTATTTTTTTCTTCTCTGCAATCATGGTGTCCTCCTTGTGATATCATCTAAGCTATGCATAGTATAGCACGGACGACATCCGCCGGTTATGACCTGCATCATAGTGCTAAAAGCGGAGCAGTATGACCTTCGTCATGGATTTCGGCGAGCGCTCACGCTATACTGGAAACACGTTAACTCTCAAGGAGGAAATTCTCAATGGATAAATTCGTGAAGGGCTTTATCGTTATGGGCGTCGTCTATCTTGGGCTTGCGACGCTCCTGGGACTCGCCATGCTCGTTCATCAAAACCTGATGGCGCTGAAATTCGTCCACTCGCACCTGAACATGCTCGGCTGGGTATCGATGATGATCTTCGGCGTGGGCTATCACATTCTGCCGAGGTTCATGGGAAGGCCGTTGTACAGCAACAAAATCGGGGAAGCACACTTCTACCTTGCGAACATATCGCTGGTTCTGATGCTGATATTCTACACCGTGAACGTTTACCAGGCGGGCGGAATCTTCCTCTGGCTGGCCCTTGCGGCGGGCGTAGTGCAGGCAATTTCGATCTTTCTGTTCTTTTATAATATGCTGATGACGCTGCTGGGGAAGATGGAGCAGGCTTAGAAGCAGCTCATGGTTCATGGCTCGTAGCTCGTAGTGAAAAGCAGCTCGTAGCTCGTGGCTCGTAGTAATGTTTCGACTGAACTACAAGCTACCAGCTAAGAGCTATGAGCTGCCTTTCCGCGTTTCTCAAGAGGACAGGGCTGTAAGCCCTTCCTGGTCTTTAATGATGATCTTGCCGTCGGAGTCCATTACAAGGCCCTCTTTTTTGAACTTGCTGAAGGTCCGGATCGATGTTTCGACAGTGGTGCCGACCATGTCCGCTATGTCCTGCTTGGTCAGCCGCATGTCGATAAGCACGCCTTCTTCGGTCTTCAGGCCTACTTTATGAGCGAGTTTGAGGAGCAGGGCCGCTATTCTGGCCTCCACGCGCTCCAGGGCTATGTTCTTGAGCGAGTCATAGGAACTCTTCATCCGGTCGCCGAGTTGGAGCGCTATGCAGTACATCAGGTTCGGGAAGCGGTCCACAAGACGCATGAGGTTCTTGCGTGTTATTTTTATCGCCTCGGTGTCTTCCATGGCCACGGCATTCGCGGGGTAGGGGAAGTTCCGCAAGACCGCCACGCCGCCGAAGATGTCGTTTGGAGAAATGAGCTCGAGGATGATTTCCTTTCCCTCGTGAGAAAGTTTCGTAATTTTCACTTTCCCCTTTGAAACGATGTAAAACCACTCCGGCGGATCGCCTTCGGCGAAGATGTCCGCTTTCTTCTTGTAGGAGGCTGTGACGAGGTAGGGCGCCAGTTCCTTCAGTTCCTCGTCCGAGAGGTTTTTAAACAGGTCGATCTTCTTCAAGTTTTTCATGATTTGTTCCGCGCGCTCCCGACTTGATATGACGATCGCAGCCGTTTCCAATAAATATATTCCGCTACTCCCGGAGCGATCAGGTCCGGTAGTTTCCCTGCCCGCTCGTATCCCAGGCTTCGGTAAAACGCCTGCGCCCGGCGGTTGAAGGAGGAAACGCAGAGATAGAGGTTCGGCGCCTGGCGGGCGGTCGTCGTTTCCGCGAACGTCATGAGCTTTCTGCCGAGACCGCGGCCGCGCTGGTCCGGGGCCACGCCGATGGCGCGGAGGTATCCTCCTCTGGCGAACACTGGTCCGGGAGCGAATATGACGAACCCAACCGGGGTGTCGTCGGCCGAGCAGATATAGGCTTGCTTCAGGCCGATGGAGGAGGAGAAATCTACCCGTTCGTGCAGCGTTTTCCAGGGCTCTGATACCGCGACGATTTCGTCGCAGGCGGGGATGTCGCGGCGTTTCATATACCCGATTTTGATTTCGCCGTTTTTCACGTTAGCAGCTCCTCTTCTTGTTTCAGCTTTCTGAACACCTCCGCGGTCTGGCGTTCGGTATCCTCACGGGCGCCCGTGTTGTCGATGACATAATCCGCAAGACAGCGTTTTTCCGCAAGCGGCATCTGGCTCCGGATCCGCGCCAAGGCCTGCTCGCGCGTCAATCTGTTGCGCGTAGCGAGACGCTCGATCTGCTGGTCACGTTCCGCATACACAACGATGATCTTGTCCATTTTTCTATGAAATCCAGTCTCAAAAAGCAGGACCGCATCGAATACGATGATGGAGCGCGGTTCGCGGTCGCACAGATGTTTTACCTGTGCCGTAAATGCGTCGAATACCTTGGGATGAATGCACTTGTTGAGCCAGACCCGTTTTTCATCGTTGTTGAATACGAGCTCTCCGAGTTTTCCGCGGTCAATGCGCCCGTCATCGAGCCGAATGTCCGTCCCGAAGTAATCAAGCACTTCCTGCCAGGTCTGCTGGCCCGGTTCCAACAGCTCGTGAACGATCCTGTCCGCGTCGATGAGGCGCGCCCCGAGTTCCTTGAAGGTGCGCGCCACGAGGCTTTTTCCGCTCGCAATTCCGCCTGTCAGCCCTACGATGAGCATAAGAGAAATCCTTTTTTCAACAGAGAGTGTCAACTAACAAGGCATTTGAAACCACGGGTTCTGCTGCGCAGAACACACGGATGAACACGGGTTAGAAAAAAACAAAATTTTGCAGAGACGCATAATACCCTGCCGGTGAGTCAGCCCCCGGGGTAAACCATGCCATACAGGCGGTTGAATACGGACGTTATCATCCCCGCGCTTTTCAGTATGCCGCCAGCGAGAAACAAGAGGTAGTCCATGTTCTCGGCGAGATACGTATAGATCAGGAATGCGGCAAACGAGACATTGAACAGGTAAATGAGGGGATAGGAAAACACCTCTCCGTGTTCTCGGATGTCATTCTGGTCCGTCTGGAGAAAAATAAACGTAAGGACCAGGTGAAAGGCAAACGTCGCCCCGGAGACGAAGATGAGCACGCCCGTCGTCGTTGCGCCCTGTGCATCCGCAAGGCGGGCGAGGTAGTAAAAGACGAGCGCAACGAATGTGTACAGCGGGAAAAAGTAAGGTGCAAGCGTAATAATACAATTCGACTTGGTTATGGTGACGCGGCCGCCCCGGCTGCTTGCATGAAGCGATTTCACGGACCCGCCGAAGAGAAGGGCGAACAGTGCGTGCGTTAGTTCATGGCCGACCACGTAGGCTAGGATCGGTTTTTTAAAGAGCAGGTGGGCGGTCAGATAGGTCAGGCCGCCCGCGACGAAGTAATAAGGAGCGCCGGGTTTGTACCGGACGGTAACCAGCGTGGCGGCAAGCTGCCACGTGAATCCCAGGCAGAACGGGACCAGGCCCAGGCCGAGTAAAATTTTAAACGTTTTCTTTCCCATGATGTTATTCCGAAACTGCGCTCTAGCCCTGGTTACAGCAAGTTTTCAAGGAGAAACCTCGTTAAAAGATCGGTGTCCGAGAGCGTGTCGATAAGTTCCTTTTTTTCTCCGATGAACCCCGGTTCCACGACGTAGGCTGTCTCTCCAACGATGATCGAATCGAGATAAATCTCCGCCTGCATGACTTTCAGGTCTTTTTCATATTTGATCAGGCCCACCAGGTTATGGGGATCGGGACCTCCGTCGGCCGTTTTGACGAAGCGGAAGGCCGGCGCCAGTTCAAACCGAGGATTATCTTTCGAAAGGATCGTGAGGTAATTGTTTTCGAGCGTGATCTTTTCCTCATCGATCAAGCTGTCGAGAATGCGCTGTGAAAAAAAAAGGTTGTTCATGGCTTATTTCCGCTCCTGCATCAGCCCTTGATTTCGGTTCTAAACCGTGTTCATCCGCCTGCCCGGCGTTTATGAGCCTGCACCCAACGCAAATGAGTGCGAAGCGCGAATGTGGGGTGTGTGTGCGTAGCCTGCTCTTGCGAAAGCGCGGCCACAAACGAGTGCAGGGTGTGGTTACAACTGCCGCTTTCCCGTTAAACCGTCTTCTGCATCCTAATCAACACGAACAGCGACGAGACGGCAAACAGGATGTTTGCCATCCAGGCGGCGATAACGGGCGGCAGAGCGCCGGAGTTTCCGAAGGACGCCCCTACGCTCATCAACGTCAGATAGACAAAGGCTATCATCACGGCGAAGGCAAACCCCTTGGCGGCGCCTCCGGACCGGACCTTGTTGATCGAAAAAGGAATGGAGATCATGACGAGGATAAAACTGGCAAGCGGGAACGAGAGCTTGCTGTGCAGGTCGACTTCATAGGGGACTGCGTTATATCCGCTTGACTTCAGCCGGTTCACGTAATCCCACAGCTCTCCGAAGCTCATTTCCTGAGAGTCTTTAACGATCATGCCGAGGTTTTCGGGGTTCTCGACGATATTGAAAACTTCCCCGTCAGAGACACGGGGGCGTGCCGTATCGCCGACAAACGTGAAGGTGCGGCTGTGCTTAAGCCTCCACGCACCGTCTTCCCATGCCAGGCTTTCGGCTTTCGTTCGTTCCCGCACGGTGTAGTCCGGGTTCAGCTTGTAGATGTTCAGGCCAAGCATCTCGTTACGATTGGGCGACACGAGCTCGATGTTTGCGATGCTGTTATCCGGTCCCCGCAGCCATAATTTTTGCTGCTGAAACATCACCTGGAGCTGTTTTTTTTCTATTTCCACGGACCGGATGTAGTTTGCGCGGAAGGTGCATCTGGGCATAATAACTTCATTGTTGATGAATCCGAACACGGAAATCAATAAACCGCCTACCAGCAGCGGCTGGATGATTTTTGCAAGACTGACTCCGCCCGCGCGCATGGCGATGAGCTCGTTGTGGTTCGAGAGTTTGCTGAGCGATAACAACGCCGCCATGAGCGTGGCCATGGGCAGCGACATCGTAATCATGGCGGGCATGCTGTACAGAAAATAGGCGATCACCTGGAGGAGCGTCGCATGATATTTAATGAGCCGGTCCGCCTTCTGCAGGAACTCGACGCAGAGATACACGACCAGGATCAGGGCCAGGACGCCCGCGACGAGGGTGATGAATTCCTTGAATATGTGTTTGCTGAGCAGCGTCATTATCTGTGGTGTTCCTGTCGCCTGGAATGAATTTTCAGCTCTTCACGGCCCAGTGTTTGGCGCTGTAGTACAGCCGACTGATGTGTTCGGCGATCATGAAATTCATCTCGCGCCCCTTGATAAATACAAAAAGTACGGCCATGCCTGCCATCAGGCAGTTCGGGACCCAAAAGGCCAGGGTTGGGCTGACCGTCCCGGTTTCAGCGAGGTTGGTCGCCGATCCCAGGACAATATAATAAACTAAAAACACCAGGAGCGCGACTGCCACGCCGGCCGACCTTCCGGAGCGACCCCTGCGTATGCCGAGCGGGGGGCCGATCAACCCCAGGATGAGGCAGGCAAAGGGGATCGACAGCCGTTTGTGCAGCTCGGTCTCGGGGCCGTAGGAGGGTTTGTCCTCCTTGCGCAGGCGGTAAATCTCCCGTACCAGTTCTATGGTGCCGAGGTCTTCGAAGCCCTTTCGGGGAGATTCTCTTTTTACCAGCGCGCTGTTGATGTCCAGAAAGAGCCGGGCGGAATCGAACGCCATAAGCGTGTAGGATTGTTCGTCTTTCGGCTGCGCATGGATCGAGCCTTCCTGCATGGCGAGTGTGACGTTCAGCGATTCCGGGTCGGCGATCAGCTTGCCCCGGCGGGCCACGATGACGATGGGTTCTTTCGACGAGTGTTCATCGGAAATAAAGATGCCTTGCATTTTGTCGAGGTCCGCCATCTTGTCGACGTAGATCACCATGCCATCGAAGGCGTTCGTGAATACGCCGGGTTCTATGCCTACCATGGCCCGCGCCTTTACCATGTTGAACAGGTGCGCCTTGAGGGCGGTGTCGGCGCCCGGCGCCAGAACGAGGGACGTGAAGGCAGTCATCGCAAAACAGGCCGTCGCAAAGAGAAAGACCGGGCGGACCATGGCGTAAAGGCTTATGCGGGACGCTTTCATGGCGGTCACCTCGGAATCGGCGCTCAAGCGCGCGAACGCCGTGAGCGACGCGACGACGAGCGACATGGGAATAGTGATCACCAGGAAGCTCGGCATGATAAAGGCGAATACCTTGACGATCGACAGCACCGAGGCGCCTTTGGACACGACGAGGTCGGCAAGTTTGAACAGTTTCTGAAGAAACAGGACGAGCAGCAGCGCCGCCATGCTCAGAAAGAACGGGGGCGCCATCTCGCGGAATATATATCGGTCAAGTATTTTTAAGTTCATGGTGGTTATCGTCTTATTTCTTCGAGAATGTTCTCTTCGATCCTGTTCATGTCGAAGTAGTCTTTTTCAAGCTCCTCGACATAGAAGCGGTCGAGACCGCTGTTGATGAGGAAGTCTTCGCGCACGCGGCTGTCCCGGGACACGATGATGTGCGGGAGCAGGTTGTTGAGGTAGAACGATTCCTTCCTGATGTCGAGAATGATCTCCTCGAACACTTCGTGCGGGACCGGGCCATGCACGATATCCTTGGACTGGAGCTCCCGATTGAGGTCCTGGATGAAGATTTCCTGGTCTTCCTTGGAATTCAGCTCCGCGTAAATGCTTTTGAACCGGTCTTTGATATAGCGGTGGATGGCGGTATACAGCTTGTCGCTGTCGTTGGTCCGGGTGATCGAGGCGGCGAGCTCACGGTGCGTAGTGTCGCCGGTCTTGATCTTTACCAGTCCCTGGTGCAGGTTTTCCACCTTTTTGCGGCCATACCGGGTTAGGTAGCGGTTGTCCCGCAAGGGGTCGATGAAAAGCTCACGAAACAGGTCTTCGTTGATCTGGTCGAAGATCGCCTTGTTGCCGGCAAGGCTCCTGACGTTGTCTTCTCCCAGGACCGAGTTCTCCATAAAGGCCAGGTTGTTGATCGTGGTTGCCGTGCTGTCGTACCGGTCGAAGTAGGTGAGGATGGAGCTCATGGATTCGAGCACGGACATGTCATTGTTGTCCCTGGCGTGTTCATCGCAGGCCCGCACCGTGTCGAGCAACAGGCCTTCAAAGGCCTGGTCCCTCACCGCCATGGATTTCTGTTTGGCCCGCAGGAGCTTCACGAGGTCCTCCGGCGCGAGCTGGCCCCGTATCTTGTCCGCCCGGAAGAACAGGCCCTCGAAGATGGCGCGGGTGTCCCGGACGTAGTCCGGCTCCTCCACTTCGATGATCTGCATGTCTTTCAGCAGGAGTTCGTCGAGCGTGTCGAACAGCGTGTGCGGGATGTTGAGGCGGAGGCTCAGCGTGCGGAGCCGCGAGAGCTTGGCCCGCTCCGAAGGGTTCATCTCGCCTTTCTCGGTCACGGTAATGAGAATGTCCTTGTATTCATCAACGATCTTTTTGTTTTCGGGGAGCTTGTACATTCCATCTATCTTGATGCGTTCCTGTTGATAGGGAATGATATTGTACTTTTTCGCCAGACCGTCCAAAACAGCGTTGGCTTCGGGGGAGAGCATTTTCTGTTCGGCATAGAGCCGGTTGAAGGTCAAAAAGTATTCTTCGTTGTGCCTGTTCAACAGGCGGAACAAAAAGACGAGCGCCTTGGGTTCTCCCAGCGCGTCGAAAATCTCCCGGCACAGCCTGGAGTCGTCCGCCGCTCCGGCGGTTGTGCTTCGCTTGAGCTGTTTGCCGATATTTTTCAGGATGTCGCGCTGAGTGTCCTTGATATCCGCTTTTTGCGCGGTGTGTACGAAAAAATAGTAGTTGGATACGGCATTGCCGGTGAGGAAAACGTGGTCGTATGATTCCTTGCCCGCTGTATCGTTCGTGAAGGTGATGTTGTCTGCCTTGTCGTAGAACGCTCCGTACATGACCAGCCGGTTGAAAACGTCTTTTCGCAGGAGGTCCTTGAGCGGGAGATCGACGCCGAACATGTATTCGCACAGGCTGCCGCCCGTGCCGGTATAGTGGAGGCCGTCCGGAGAAATGACGAATTCGTTCCCGCCGGAAAAAAAGCGGTCCCCCTCCGGGAGCGATTCGTAGTAGTACCTGCTGCTCAGCTCGGAGCCGGCGATGGTCGCGAAATAGTCCAGCTTCTCATTTGCCTGCCCGTGCAACTTGATTTCCTTAATCATAACTGAGGTTTATTATATCAGACTGCCCCTTATTTTCAAATTAAAAAAAGGGCCTGGCCTCATATATACTGGTATACCGGCTACAATTTTCTTGATACCGTCCATGGGAAACCGTATAATATCGCTTGTCGAAGCGTTAGCGTTGGGGCAGGAAAGAGCTCACACATTCATGGCCGTAACCAAAGGCAGTACAAAGCAGGTTGTCTTCCTCGTTATCCTTGTCTTATTCGGCGCCCTATCTATCATCGGTTATTTTGCAAAAGAGAGGGCGGTCTTGAATAAGACCGTTGTTGTGGGGGGCCAGGCGCCCGGGTTCAGTTTGCCGTCGCCGGAGGGAAGGCGTATCAGCCTGTCGGATTTTCGCGGCAAGGTCGTTCTCGTTCACTTCTGGGCCACGTGGTGCCCGCCCTGCGTGGAAGAACTGCCGGCGCTTGATGCGTTGTTCCGCGCTGTTGCTAACAAAGAGGTAAAAGTGCTTGCCGTGAGCCTGGACGAAGGCGGCGCGGACGCGGTGGCCGCGTTCCTGAAACGACATGCCTTGACCCTGCCCGTGTTGCTGGACCCGGAGCGGACGGTTGCCGGGCTTTACGGCACCTTCAAATTACCGGAAACATACATCGTGGACCGACGGGGCGTGGTCCGCTACAAGGCGATCGGTCCGAGAGACTGGGGAGACCCCGCGATGAAGAAGATCGTGCAGGGCCTTCTCGATGAACAATAGGCAATATTCAATTTTGGAGACAAGTCGTAATGTCGGACGTTATACCCTTATCAATCATTCTTCTCATCGTTATAATGGCGATTATCAGGTACAACCGGAACGCCGGCTGGGGCTGAGGCGACGAACCCAGTCCTTTCTGTAGAAGGGATAATCATCCTCATGAAAAATCCGACGAGGAGAAAAAATAGAATCTGCCATGAAGAAATATTTGTTTTACGGGCTGGGGGTTCTCTCTCTTGCAGTCCTGATTATCGTCCTCTGGTTCGTCTCTGTTCTCTCCGGGTTGCCCGATGTTTCAGCTCTGAAACACTATCGGCCCGTTGCCGCCGCCGAGGTCCTTGACCGGGACGGCAGCCTTCTGACCAACTTTTATGACCGCAAGTACCGCGTCTGGACCCCGTTGTCCGGTCTTTCCGACAACGTCATCCAGGCCGTCGTGATCGCGGAAGACGATACGTTCTTCGAGCACAACGGGGTCAACTACAAGGCGACCTGGAACGCGCTCGTCCTCGATGTCCAGAAACACCGATTCGCGCGGGGTGGAAGCACAATCACCCAGCAGATGATCAAGAACGTCCTCCTTTCCAAGGAAAAAACGCTCAGCCGCAAAGTGCGCGAATATGTCCTTGCCCGAAAAACTGAGGAAACGCTCACGAAGCGGCAAATCCTCGAAATCTACCTGAACGAAGTCGAGTGGGGCGAGAACATCTACGGCATCGAGGCCGCAAGCCGGTTCTATCTGGACAAACACGCCTCCGAACTCTCCGCGGCGGAGGCGTCGCTTCTGGCGGGCATGCTTCCCAACCCGCGCTACTATAATCCCTTCAAACGAATGGATAAAGCCAGGGACCGGCAGGAACGGGTTCTGTTTAATATGCACCAGGCAAAGATAATCAATGACGACGAATATGCCGCCGCGCTTTCAGCTCCTCTCAAGCTCAGGCCCGAAGGCGGAGGCAGGCTCTACCGCGCCTCCGGCGCCGCGGGAAACAACAGGCCGTGCTCTCAACATGCCCTGGAACAAGCGCTTCTTACCGTGCTTGACGAGCGCGACCTGCACCAAAGCGGCAGGATTGTCAGAACTACGCTGGATAAAACGCTGCAGGATGATTTAGACCGGGGCGGGATCGCCGGAGCAGGCAAAGCAGCGGATACGGCGGACGGACTTCTGGCCGTGAGGCAGGACAAGCTGATTCGTGGGTTTGTCTGCGGCCGGGGCCGGGAGCAGGAGGTGCGCGGCGCTCTTGGAGCTCGCTATGCCGGGTATGAGGTGACCGCGATATCCCCGGAAGCAATCAGCCGTGGGGAGATCATCATGACCGGGGATGAAAAGACGCAGTAAAGGTACTACCAGAGCAACCTAATTGAGTGTAAAGCGCGTAGCCGCGCACTTTAGTGTGCGTTTATTCAGACAGGCCCCCCCTCCCGCTGATTTCCCCTTCTCCATCCGATTCTTCTGTGTCTCAACCTGTCGCTTTAGGTCAAAGCGTTGTGATAATGCGAATTAGAATTTTAACGGGATTTACTATCCATGAACGGGATATTGCAGGATGCCAGTTTGCGCATGAACCGGCGGTCGAAGGTGATAACAGAGGCCCCCTTTGTAGATCGGGCGCAGGCGGCCACGATGGCGTCTCCAAAATCGTCAAAGACTTCGGGCCAGAGAGAGAATACCGCGGCAAAATCAGTTTTATCGACGATCGTTACGCCCGGCATCGCGATAAACTCCGTTGCTATCGATCTGATGGACGGCTTCGGCTGATGATATATCGTTTCCATCACATAGACGAATTCGGCAATCACATTGTGCGGGCTCAACATAACCGCTTGCGCCGCGGCAACCTGCTCGAAGACGCCGGTCATAACCGCTTGTTGCGCGGTATTCCGGTCCGTTACGAACGACAGCAGCGCATTTGTATCGATGACGTACTGTTTCACCGCCGCCCCGAGCGTACCAGCCGGGCTTTTACAATGTCGGCTGCAATATCGCCTTTGCCAGTCTTAACGGTTCCCCTGCGCGACAGGAAGGCCCGCTGTGTGGGATATACCACCGCGACGTTTCCGCTTATCCGCCATTCAACCGCGTCATGGACGGAAAGCTTCAGCGTATCCCGAACCTCTTTGGGTATCGTTGTTTGATACTTGGATGTTATCACCGATCTCATTGATGGCTCCTTACCAAAATATGATAACGTAAGGAAGACCATTTGTCAATATCGAAAGGATTTTTCTTGCGATCGTCGAATATGCTGTTGAAGAAGCTTTTGACTCAGCGCTAAAACTCTATATTCGGCCTCAGTATAAATTGGAAGTCACTCCTGTTCCTGCCCGCGGCGAGGGGACCCGTGTATTTCTTCGCGGCTTCCCATACGAAGCCGACTGATACCGCGAAGGCCATCTTCCTGGATTCAAGGGGCCACTTTTTGTCCACCGTAAAATAATGGCGGATGGGGCTCAGGGTGCGGCGGTCCATGTCGTAGGTGTACTCGAACCCGCTGTTGTTGAACAGGGAAGACCCCGCGGATGCATAATCGAGCCTGCTCCTTCGGAACGAGAAATAGAGGATGTCCGTAATAAACGGGTTTCCGTGCAGCTTCGCGCCGACGCGGAAGCTCCAGCTTAGTTTATTGGCCGGAGATTTCCGGTCTCCCTTCATTTTCCATTCGTATTCCCGCCAATCGTCCTTGATCAGTTCATTATCCTTGATATGATAATTGCCCGCGCTGAACAGGTACCCGCTGTATCCGAGGCCCACGGTGTCTTTGCTCCCGGGGACGGCGAAGTTCGCGACATTGCCGGCGAGCAGGGAAACGGCGTAGGGCTCCTCGAAACCGGCCGTGAGGGCTTTGACCCCGTTGAAGCTGCCGGATATGCGGGCCTGGTCGTAGAGGTCCGGGTTATGTTCCTTAATATAGGTTCCGAAGTACGGCAGTGGATTTACGCTGGCCTCCAGCACCAAAAACTGCGGGAGGAGGGCTGCTCTTGAAAGGAGGGTGGCATAAATCTCATACTCGGACTTTTCTCCGAGGTAGGGAATGGGCGTTCGGGTGAGGGCGATGATCAGATCGAGGTCGGTGTAGTATGCATCAGGTTCGAACACGACGTCGAAGAGTTTGCGTTCTTCTGTTGACGGTTCAGCGGGTTTCTGCGTTCCCTGAGGCCCCGGGGCGTCTCCATAGGCGCGGGGCAACGCGAAAAACAAGAAAATAAGCGCCACAAAGAAGGAAAACAGCCCAGTGGCCGTTTTCCCGGCTAAACGGGAAAAGGGAAGCATGAATGCAGAATACCACAGCAAATCAGCGAATCAAAGTGCAAAATGCGAAGGCCGTTGTTCCTCTCGCTTGAGTTACACCATCGCTGTTTCGCGGAGCCTGACCGACACCACACGCGAGCAGCCGGGCTCTTCCATGGTGATGCCGTAGAGCGCGTCGGCCATCTCCATGGTGCGTTTGTTGTGCGTGATGGTGATGAATTGAGAGCGGCTGCTCATCTCGCGGATAAGGCGGGTGAACCGAGTTACGTTCGCTTCATCGAGCGGCGCGTCGACTTCGTCGAGCATGCAGAACGGGCTGGGCTTTACCAGGAACGCGGCAAAGAGCAGCGCAATGGCCGTAAGCGCACGCTCGCCGCCCGAAAGGAGCGAAATGGCCTGGAATTTCTTGCCTCTCGGCTGGGCGATGATCTCGATGCCTGATTCGAGAATATCGGTCTCGTCCAGCAGCACCAGTTCCGCCTTGCCGCCTTCAAAGAGAACCGCAAAAACCTCCTTGAACTTCTCCCGGATCGCCGTGAAGGCCTCGGTGAACAGTTCCTTGGTTTCTCCGTCGAGTTTGGCGATGGTTGCCTTGAGATTATCGATGGCCTCGTTGATGTCGTTTTGTTGCGTCGACAGAAGGTCGTACCGCTCCTTGAGCTCGGTGTATTCCTGGAGCGCATCCACGTTGATCGGCCCCATCTGGTCGATCTTCTCGTTCAGCTCGTCCCGCCGAAGGCGCGACTCCTCTTCATTGAGCTCGAATTGTCCGAGTTCCTGCACAACTGTTTCAAGCTCGGTATGGTAGGTCGTCCAGATGCGGTCTTTCAGATGCTCGATCTTCATGCGGAGTTCGGTCCGTTTGACCTCGCAGGCCGAAAGCTGCTTCTGGGCGGACTCAATATCGTGCCGGATGCCTCGGGCCTGTTCTTCCGAGGATTGAAGCGCCTCTGCTTTTGCGGTATGGGCCTCCTGTTTGGCAACGTGGACGCCGCGCACCTTCGTCAACGTCTCAATATGTCCCTTGATCTCGGACTCGGCCTCGTTGATGGCTTTCCCGAGTTCGACGAGCTTTGTCGCGATGGCGGCAAGTTCGGCTTCACGCTTCGCGAGGCGGTCGGTCAGGTCGGCTTCCGAGCGCGCGAGCGCGTCGAGGTTCCGGGCCACGGCAGCGTGTTTTTCCTGGAG
>JBGPUS010000021.1:0-18956 GCA_041491325.1 Nitrospirota bacterium
CGCGGGTATAGCGGTTTCCGCTGAAAAGCCGGGGACGGCGGCTGAGGCAGTGGCGATGGTGAAGAAGGCGATCACGTATATCAAAGCTCATGGCCGGGAAAAGGCATTCGCCGAGTTCAGCAACCCGAAGGGTCCGTTTATCGACAGGGACCTGTATATAACCGTGTACGATATGAAAGGCGTCTGTTTGGCGCACGGGTTCAATCAAAAGATGGTCGGTAAAAACATGATCGATTTAAAAGATCCGGACGGCAAGGCTTTTGTAAAAGAACGAAATGATATGGCGAAGACGAAAGACAAGTTCTGGGTGGATTACAAATTTGTAAACCCGCTCACGAAACAAATCGAACAGAAGTCGCAGTATGTGGAGAAGATGGAAGATATTCTCGTAAACAGCGGCATATACAAATAATAAGAACCCACTCTCCTGACCGGCCGACGGGCGGAAGCCGGCTCTCAGCTGGTCAGGAGGATTATCAAGAGGAGCACGTCACGAAACAAGCGCCAGCCGCTTCACTCCTCGCAAGGGATGCGGAAAAAACCCTGTTGGATACTTGACTTATCCTTACGGATAGTATGGTATCCATTCATGGCACTCCATGGAGTTCTTGAAGCCATCTTCGGCAGCCCCGCAAAAATCCGCATCCTGTGGGTTCTCTCTGTCTCCCCTCAGCCGCTCAACGTGATTCTCCCGCAGGGATAAAATGTCATTCCCGAAGATAAAAGCTTTGCCCAGCATGCTTGAAGCAGGGAAATCTGGAGTTAAAACCATATCCCCGATAGGAGCACTCGGGGATGACGCAAAGTGTTATGTCAATACTCCTATGAGGGACACTCCTTGACAAAGAGTGTTAAATGTATTACATTGTCTACCAATGTAGAACATAAGGAGGAGCAAGATGCTTGCCGTAAGACTGGACAAGGAAACGGAAAAAAGGCTGGAGACGCTCGCAAAAGAAACAAAACGCTCTAAAAGTTATTACGCGAAAGAAGCCATCAAAATGTACCTTGAAGAGCTCGAGGACCTGGAAATTGCTCGGGCCAGGGCAAACGATCCGGCCGATAAGCTTATCGGCGCAAAGGAGCTTAGAAAACGCCTTGGCCTTTAATGTGAGTTACAAAGGGTCTGTTGAAAGAGATCTTAAGCACATTGACCCGAAGCAGGCAAAGCGCATTATTTCGGCTATTGAAAATAAACTGGCCGAAGCGCCTCGTAAACACGGCGAACCGCTTCATGCCGAGTGGGAAGGTTATTGGAAATTTTACGTTAAGCCCTACCGCGTAATCTACGAGGTTTTTGACCGCGAAGAAGCGGTCCGAATATACCGTATCGCCCACAGAAAAGACGCGTACCGATGACCCCGATGCTGATTTACCTTACTTAAGAAGCAAGTCCATCAGCAGATAATCAAAACCCGTGGAGAAGAAGAGTGGATAGAAAGGCGGACTGCCGCAAAACATCAATCCCATGCGCTGCTTGTAAATTATAAAATCATATTTCTCCTTGTTCTAAAAGCTTTGAAAACTCATCAGCCGGCAACGGCTTACTGAATAAATAACCCTGCACCTCATCACATCCGACTGTGCGCAAAAGATCAAATTGCGCTTCCGTCTCGACGCCCTCGGCAATGACCCTTAATTTTAAACTATGCGCCAGGGCTATAATTCCCTTAATAATGGCGGCGTCATCAGGATTTACGTCGGCATTCATGACAAAGGAACGGTCAATCTTCAACGAATCGACCGGAAGCTGTCTCAGATAGTTCAAGGAGGAATACCCCGTGCCGAAATCATCAATCGAAATTCGCACTCCCATGGTTCTTAATTTGCGTAAAACGGAAATCGCATCCTCCGGTTTCCGCATGACCATGCTTTCGGTTATTTCCAATTCCAAATGCAGGGGGGACAGCGCAGCGTCAGCTAAAGCCCTTGCAACAATGTCCGGCAAGTTTTCTTGATCGAATTGACGAGAAGAAAGATTCACGGCCACTTTTGCCGATTTAAAACCGGCTTTTTGCCAGGCCTTGGTTTGCACACATGCCGTACGCAGCACCCACTCTCCTATCGGAAGAATGAGGCCTGTGTCTTCGGCAAGGGATATGAACTGCGCCGGAGCGATCATTCCTTTTTCCTTGTGGTTCCAGCGAACCAGCGCTTCCATGCCGACCATCCTTCTTCCAGCAGCGTCCAGTTTGGGCTGATAGTGCAGCAGGAACTCCTCTCGCTCGAGCGCCCGGTGCAGGTCACGTTCCAGGTTGAAGAGCTCAAGGGCGGCGGCATTCATGGTATCGGAATAAAACTGATAGTTGTTCTTCCCTTTGGCCTTTGCCTGATACATGGCCGCGTCTGCGTTCTTAAGAAGGTTGTCGGCGTCTTCTCCGCCGGAGGGGTAGAATGAAATTCCCATACTCGCGCTGATGAACACTTCATGCCCTTCGAGGTCAAGCGGTTTGGCAAGTTCCTTGAGCAGCCGGCGCGCCACCCTGCTCACATCGAGAATTTTTCCGGCATTCTGCAGCAATACGACGAATTCATCGCCGCCGAGCCGCGACACGGTGGTTTGTTCCTTGTCTTCGACGGGGCGGGCGACGCTGTCGGAACTCCGCACGGATGCGACGAGTCTTTCCGATACGGCCCGCAAGAGCTTGTCCCCTATGGGATGGCCGAGCGTGTCGTTCACGCGTTTGAAATCGTCCACGTCGAGATACAGTATCGCGACGGTCTGGCCGTAACGCCGCGCGGAATCCAACGCTCTTTTCAAAAGCTCTTTAAAGAACATCCGGTTCGATAATCCGGTCAAATCGTCATAATAGGCCAGGAAGCGAATGCGGCTGTCCTGCTGCCGGTGTTTTTCGGCGGCGTTTTGCAACGCTTCCGCCATGCTGTTTAAGGAAAGGGCCAGGGTGGCAAATTCGTAGAGACCTCTCGGCGCCAATCGAGTCGTCATATCTCCGGAGGCGATCCGTTCGGCAAAAGACTTGCTCTCAACAACCGACGTTGAAACGCTGCGGGAGACGGCAAACGCCACGAGCATCGAAACACTTAATATGAGCAAGCCGACAACAACCTTTACGGACCTGAGCGCCCTTTCAGTCCTTTTCATGCGCTTCTGCGCGACCGTGACATTGGCAAGGGAACTGGTATAAAGCTTTTCCAATACAGGCTCAATGGTCTGTGTGGACTTAAGGACCTCTTTTTTCATTACCCTGATTTCCTCAAAGGTCCGGACATACCGCTCAAACAAGGCGTGATACGCATGGGCCAGGGCGCCCAGTTTCTCTTTTCGCTTCGCGGGCGCCCCTGATGCGGCCAGGTCGCCGTTAAACCGTGCCGCGGCCTTCCGAAACGCCGCGGCATCGGCATCGCGGGTCCGAGCTATGAAGTCCTTTTCGCTTCTGCGCAGCGATAAGTAGTCCGCGAAGAGCTTATCGCTTCCCTGCTGATTCAAGAGACGCTCCAGCTCGTGCGCCTTCGCCCTCATGGCCCCCTCGAGACCTGTGTCCAGGTACCCGAGCGTTCCGTACAGCTCAATCGTACCGAGGAGTTTGGCCTGATATTGATCAAGCGCCTGATCAACTTCACGTGTCCGGCGGACGAATTCAGGCTCGCTTGTCAGAAAGCGGATCCTCTCCATAAAATTCGTAATATCCGCGAGGCTCATCAATACGCGGGTGATATACCTTGACCTGGCTTCAAGAAATCCATACTCCTTGTAAGTCAGCTGAAAATCCTTCTCGAAGCGCCGGGCGCTTATCATAGCCGTCGTGCTCTTGAGGCAGAGGTCGGAAATAGTATTGTCAACATTGACAAACCTGTCCATGGTGCGGTCCGCGACGTATGCGGCCCATTCAGTAAGCAATGACGTCGTCAGGCCGAGCGCGATCACCACGGCGAAACCGGCAAAGAGCACGGTCCGTAAGCTGAAGTGATTGATGAAAAGGACGAAACGGTCCCGCATCGCCTTCAGAGTATGCACTACGGCATCAGTCTTCATACGGGATAAAGTCGTATCGTTCGATGACATCCACGACCGTCGACGACAGGCAAAAGTCGATAAATGCTTTCACTACCCCCGACGGGAGCTCCTTGGTGACGAGGGTAAGCGGGCGGGTGATGGGATAGTTTCCGGTAATGATGTTTCTGCCGGTGGGCATCACGTTCTGGATGGGAAGAAGTTTGATCGGCAGCCCTGCTTTTTCCGTACGCTCCGCCTCGCCGGCCGATACGTATGCAATGGCGTTGGGGTTGTCGAGCACGGCCCTGAAACGAGTAGGATTGTCGCCGGCAACCGTGCCGGCCTTGATATCGTCATAATTGATCTTGAAGTAATGGGTAAAAAGTTCGGCGGAGCTGTATCCCTTGCCGGGATTGACCACGACGATGGAAGCGTTCCGGCCGCCGACCGTTTTCCAGTTTATGATCTTGCCTGTATAGATGCCGGCCACCTGCGCGTCGGAGAGGGACTTCACCGGGTTGTCTTTATGGAGGATGATGCTGATGCCGTCGCGCGCGATGGGAAAGCTGTAGAGGTCTTTTTCCATCTCGGTAAGAACGCGGGAGACCATGCCGATATCCGACTTTTTCTCCCGAGCATCAGTGATTCCGCGACTCGAGCCGCCGCATTGTACTTCAATCCGGGTTTCAGAATGCAGGGCTTCGAAACGCTTGGCGATTTCGGCCATCAAAGGACACATGGTGCTTGATCCCGTAAGGAGCAATTTAACGGGATCGCCCGATGCATGGCCTGCCTGTTCGGCGGGTTGCGCTTCGCCGTTCCACAGAAGAGGAAAATAAAGGAAGGATATAGCCACAGCAACATGAAAAATGCGTTTTCGAATAATCGGCACGTCCTAACCCTCCTCCGGCGGCATTATTTTTGTGAGTATATCATAAATTTCAGAAGACCCCGATGCCGTTCACTTTTGTGATATGTTGTGAGCTGTCTGCTCCTTTTAGTCCTCAGGTATTTCGAAGTCGAAAACTCGGCAACCCCCTATGGCATTTCCCCACTGTATGATTTAAATTCCCCTTAGAACGTAAGTAGCCGCGGAATCGCGGACAAGGGATCTTTGACAATCGAATAGCTGCCGAGAGAACCGGATTGAAATCTCGGCTAATCTGCTATACTTAAATCTATTTTTACGCTCGGCTCCGCCTTCTTGCGCAAAGGGCGGAGCCGGGTTGAAGTCTAAAATATAACGAAAAAAAATAAAAAAGGTTGCAAATGTTTCAAAGCTGTACTACTATAGTATGCCCAACGGGGTTGTGGCGCATTCCGATACATTATGTAATTAAGACCAATAATTTTATCATCATAATCCGCGGCGTCCCATCGCAGAGTCCGCCCTTCAGCGAGCGAGCGTGTATGGCACAGAGACGTGGCCTCATAATAATTTTTCTCATCTCGGTTATTTCGCTCCAGCTCTTTCCGATCGCTTCCCCTGTTTTCGCGCAATCCGACGCAGACGAGGACATAAAATTTCTTCTCTTGTATTTCAAGGAAGAGGAGCTTTATGTCGAAGCTCCCACGCGCAGCAGAAAAGCAATCTCCCAGGTCGCGGAGAACGTCTCGGTCGTTACCGCGAATGAAATAAAGCTCATGAACGCGCACACGGTCGCGGAGGTGCTGAACAATGTGACCGGCGTTCAAGTATCGATGACCGGCGGTCCGGGTAGCGTTGCATTAGCCACTATCCAGGGTTCCGACAACAGGCATGTTAGCGTGTATGTTGACGGTGTACCTTTAAACAACCTTTCCGATAATGTCGCTGACCTAGGGTTTCTTACTGTCCAGAACATAGAGAAAATCGAGATTATTAAAGGACCAGCTTCCTCTGCTTGGGGCTCTTCCCTTGGCGGCGTGATCAATATTATTACCAAGTCAGGGATCAAAGGCGGTCCGAACGGTGCTGTTTCAGCTTCCTACGGAGAGAGAAATACCGGCGACTTCAGGCTGGAGACTTCCGGTAAAAACTCGGGTCTCGGATACTATTTTAGCGCCGGCAGTCTGCAGACCGACGGCTTCAGGCCGCATAATGATTTTTCGGGGAATAATGTTTACGCAAAGCTGACTTACGATATTACGAACAGCACCAGAGTGCAGCTTACCACAGGATATGACTGGCTTACACGGGGAACGGCGGAAATACCGAGCCAGGATCTGTTCATCAATAACAAGCTGGACACTTTGACCTCGACTCTCTCTCTAAAGTCTGCGCTCAATAAAGAAACTACCTTAGACTTTTCTCTTTGGCACTTGCGCCAGACCTATATTTTTTATAATTACCGATTAAGTTCCAACACAGAACTTTCAAACAACAGGTATGTTGATGACGATTACGGGTTGAGCGCAAAGCTGACTTACAAAAAACAGCGGCATAATCTTGTGCTCGGGGTGGATTATGATTCAAAAACACTAAAGTCGAATTCGATTGCGGGCGAAGAGCATGGCTTGACAAAATGGGCAATCTTTTTCAACGACACCATGTCCCTGGGGAAAATGTCCGTGACCCCGGGCATCCGTTACGACCATACTAATACATATGGAAATTTTACCAGTCCGAGCCTCGGTATGACGTACAGGGTAGCGGATGCCACAATACTCAGGGCCTATGCCGCGCGTGGGTTCAGTGTCCCCCCGTTTGTGTATACTTTTGGGAATAACGCATTTCTTACATCTAATCCCGATTTGAAGATGGAAAACGTATGGTCGTATGAACTCGGCGCTGAGACCTCTTCTGTAAAGTATCTTTGGCTGAAACTATCCGGATTCAGGCACGAGATACGGGACGCCATTTCCATTGAAAATGTCTCAGGCCCTTATTCTCATGCCGTCAGTAGTGAAAAACAAAGAAGACAAGGTTTGGAAATTGAGCTGAAGACAGTGCCATTGTATCACACATCTCTTACTTCAGGCGCGGCTTATATGACTACAAAGGACCTGACCACTGGTCAGACCGTCCAGAACGTTCCCCAGCGGACCTATGATCTGGGTCTCCAGTATGATGATGAAAAATCTCTTAAGGCGTTGCTAAAGGGGCACTACGTTTACTGGAATGCTCAACAAAATTATGATGGCAAATACAATTCGTATATCTTTGATCTTCATGTCACAAAAAATATTTATACGCGTGCCGAACAGCGGCTCGAAATTTTTATGGATGTTCATAACATTTTTAATGGAACGCAGTATCTTATCTCGATATATAAAAACCCGGACCGCTGGGTTGAGGTGGGAATACGGTACATTTTTTAAGGCACTCGGGATCTGATTTTTACAAGAAAGGGGGAATTGAGACATGAAAACGCGCATCACTGTTTTGAAAAAAGGTATAGATAAGGCGGTTAAACCCCAACAGTTCTGTTGTGGGGGGGGGTTCTTTTTTTTAGCCGGATAATAAGTAATCCTGGCGATTACGGAGGGAGAGCTGATCGCTCTCCCTCGCTTTGTCTTTCCTCGACAAAAATATTCTGAGCTTACGGCCAGAGATGCGCTTTTACCGTAAAAGGTGTTTTACGGTATGTTTATAGCTGTATTGGCTGAAATGTTTGTCGAGGGACAGGGCGGAGTTTATCGGGTGTTTGTCCATGAGGGCAAAGCTCGTGCAATCCGTAAAGCTGAAGTCCTTGTCTCTATACTTGATGAATATATCTTTTGCTGTGCGCTCGTCTCGGTCGGCCACGCGCAGAATCTTAATGCGGGAAATGTCAAGGCTGTTTATGAAGGCAACCGCCGCCTTGTGGTTTGCTCTGGCACGAACAAGGGTAATGGTTTCATCAATGACATAGTTCGATGTGTAGAAGGTTGCGTTTTGATCGACCGCCTCCCTGTATACGGTGGCGGTCAAATCGTGAAGAGAGTCCGATTTGTTTGCAAGAGCGAGGAAGGCGCCGGTGTCGATGAAGACCTTCACTTGGTTTTCTTCCAGCCGTAGAGGTATTTGTCATGCTCTCTCGAAAGGTCTTTTATACCGCTGTCGAAAATGCCCACCATGGACATTGCCGGCTTTCCGGTTTTCGGTTTCCGCGGTTTTCTTGATATGGTGACGGTAAGCTTCTCATGGTCCTTGATGCGAAGCTTTTGAAGCGGTTTTAAGACGCCGTCTTCATAAACGGCTTTGATGGTTTCTTTCATGAATATGTACCTCTTGAGGCATATAGTAATTCAAGCCGGGGTTGGTGTCAAGCGGAAGTTAGGGTTGAAGGGCGATGGGGATTTAAGACCATATCCCCGATAGAGTCACTCGGGGATGACAGTTAAAAAATCGAAGAGGATGCCCCAAATAATACAATAACCATGAAGCTATCGAAATATTCAAAAACATATCCCTCCACGGAAGTCAGTGAATCCGTGGTTCTTTTTTCTACGAAAAGGGCCTCTGCGGTCCTTGTTCCTTCCGGGTTGCTCGAAGATATTACAAACAACAGTTTGTCATCCGAGGAGCAGGAGACTCTCCTGGAATTGGAGCTTCTTGCGCGTGATGAGGAAGAAGAAAAGCAAGAGTTGCTTCATTACGTCCGGGAACTGAACGAGCTCGACAAAACATTTAAGTTCACTCTTGTCCTTAACCTCGACTGCAATCTCGGGTGCGTTTATTGTTTTGAAGGAAAAAGAAAAGGCAAATTCTATCTGTCGGACGAAGTCGAGAAGCAATTTATTGATTTTGTAACGACACGTGATTATACGAATAAAGAAGAGATAAAAGCTGTTTTTTACGGAGGCGAGCCTCTCTTAAGCATCGAGCAGATTGTTAGTATTTCGAAAAAAATACGATCATTCGCGGAAAGCAAAGGGTTGCAATACGGTTTCTCCCTGGTCACGAACGGGACTCTGCTCACGCCTGCTGTCGTGAAAAGACTCGTCCCCCTTGGGCTGAAAAGCGCAAAAGTCACGCTTGACGGTCCGAGACATATCCATGACAAGTTCAGGCCATTCACGTCCGGCACGGGCTCGTTCGACGTTATCGTGCGGAATATTCAGGGCGTGTGCGATTTGGCCCGCATAAACATTGGCGGCAATTATACCCGGGAACATTACCGGGAGTTTCCTAAGGTGCTGGATTATCTTATGGCCGAGGGTCTTACTCCCGATAAGATTCCGATGATAAAATTCGACCCTGTGGCAAACGAAACCGGAGAGTACGCGCCGCAGGATTTCAATGACGGCTGCAATTCCATAAGCGAGCCGTGGCTCATCGAGGCGTCCCTGTTTCTACGGGAAGAGATATTGCGGAGGGGATACGCTACGGCGAAACTCATGCCGTCTCCCTGCCTCATAGAGCTTTACGACAGCGTTGTGGTCAATTACGATGGAACGCTCTACAAATGTCCCGGCCTGGTCGGAAGGAAGGACTATTGCGTCGGCGACCTTAAGACCGGGGTGAAGGACTACAGCGCGTCTCACGCGCTCGATGTATGGAAAAAAGAAGAGTGTCTCGAGTGCGCCTATCTGCCCCTTTGTTTCGGCGGCTGCAAGTACATGACGCTGCTCGCTACCGGGAACATGCAGGGCGTCAGTTGCCGGAAAGAATATTTCGAACGGACGCTCAAAACGTTCGTGGCCCAGGACATCAAATACGATTTGTGATGGACCCGCAATTGCCGCGCGTCGCACTATATTCGATGTCGTTGAAAAGTCACAGGAAATCAAAAACGCACCCTAACCCGGACAAGCCGGAAAACTTCGTCGCCACACCCTGCACTCGCGTACCACTCGTAACCGCTGGGCGCAGGCAGAGGGCACCGAGAACACAGAGAGAATCAAAAAGCAGCAGTCTTCTAAACTACTCAGCCTTTCTCTGTGCCCTCTGAGCGCTCTGTGGCAAAAATATTCTTGCCGTTTTGAGTGGAATTTGCCCCTTGAGTTACTAAAGGGTGCGGCTACATGCGATACAAATCAACGTCTCCATGTTTCGTAGCCTGCGCATCAGAAGACTTCGGCACAGGCTTTTCTCCCATGCATACCATATTCCGATATATCACAGCTCGAACACTGACTTTGTTTCTCTTCGCCGCGATGCTTTCGGTACTTGCGGCTGTTTGCCCCCGCTCCACGCCTGCCTGCGAAGTGACCGTCGTCAATAATACCGATTTAAAACCCTATCAGGACGCTCTGCGCGGTTTTCGGGATGCCAGCACCTGCAATGTGCGGGAATTAAAACTCCGGGGCGGCGAGGAAGATGAGGACGTCCTATTGCACTCGCAGGACGCTATTGTTGCCGTAGGGACGGCCGCTTTTAAAAAGATACGGACGACCACTAACCTTCCGGTGGTCTACGTTATGGTAATGCCGTCCGAGACAGCTCCGTCGTCGCTCGGTCCCAACATCTCGGGCGTAAGCATGGATCCCTCGCCGGCGTCTTCCGTAGCAGCCATCAGGGAAGTGTTTCCTTGGGCGAAAAAAATCGGGCTCTTGTATGACCCGAAGCGCACCGGCGCGCTCGTGGAGGAGGCCGTTAAGGCGGCGCGGGCCGCCGGGGTAGAGCTGGTCACGAAACAGGCGAGCAACCCGCGCGAGCTCCCCCGGCTTTTGGAAGAGCTGCGCTCCGCGATAGACCTTTTCTGGATGCTGCCTGACCCGACCGTGGTCACGGCTGAAACGACGGATTATCTGCTTCGTTTTTCCTTTCAGAGCAATGTGCCGCTGTTCTCCTTTTCCAGCAAATACGTCGAGCTCGGCGCGATCGCCGCCCTGGACACGGATCCCTATGATATGGGGACCCAGGCCGCGGAAATCGTCAACCGGTTGTCCTCCGGCTATAAGGGCGTGATCCGCGAGTATGCGCGCGCGTCGCGCCTTTCCATAAACGAGAAAGTAGCGGCAAAGATGGGACTCACGATTAGGCGTGATATAATCAAGAGGGCGAAAAACGTTGAGTAGGAAATTTCGTTTCGCCATAAAGGGAAGCTTCGGTCTGAAGGTGCTTTCTTCCTTTATCGCCGTCATTATCGTCGTATTGTCGGCCTTCACGATCTTTGCCGTGGTCCGGGAAGGCAATAAGACGAAACAGGACCTGAGGGAACAGGGGGAAATGCTCGCCGGACTCCTCTCGCACAACGTCGCGGTGGGAGTATTCGCGGAAAACAAAAAATTGCTGAAAGATGAAGTGGCGGGGGCCATGGGCCTGAAGGACGTCATGTCCGTATCCGTTTACAACACGGGTCTGACGCTGCTGTATGAAAAGAACAAGGGGACGGCCGGAAAAGACCGGCCTTCGAACAATAGTAAACGGAGCATTGACGTAAAAGCCGTCTCGTCCATGAGCGTCAAGGAAACGGATTCGGCGTTCGAAATTGTGAGCCCGGTGGTCATAAAATCTCTCTCAAACGAGGACGAGTCGATTTATTTCGGCGGGACAACCGGCGCCAGACCGGAAAAAGTGATAGGATATGTGCGTGTCGTATTGAGCAAAGACGCCTATCACAAAGAGCTGAGCGCCATTGTTACGCGAAACGCGGTCATCACGCTGGTTTTCATCTTCTGCAGCACGGCCATTGTCTATTTTGTCGTGATACGGGCGACCCGGCCGCTCAACAAGCTGACCGAAAACGTGAAGGCCCTCGGAAAAGGGCTGCCGGTCGAGCCGTCGCCGGTAGAGTCCGAAGACGAGCTCGGGAACCTGGCCTCGGCCTTCAACGCCATGGTCCTTGCGCGGCGCGAAGCCGAGGTTTCGCTACGAGAGAGCGAGGAACGCTACCGCAGGGTGGTGGAGCTCTCTCCTGACGCGATCATTGTGCTGTGTGAAGGGCGGATCGCTTTTATCAACGCGGCCGGGGTGAAACTTTTCGGCGCGGCCCGCCCCATCGAGCTTCTCGAAAGACCGGTGCTGGACTTCATTCATGACGACGATTGTGAAACCGTGCTGAAGATGCTGCTCCGGCTGGAAGAAGTGAAAGCCGCGTCGTCGCTTACCCGCGTTCGGTGTTTCCGGCTCGACGGGACGTCCGCGGACACGGAGATGGCCGCAGCCCCGTTCACCATAGAGGGCTTGCCCGCCGCGCTGGTAATCGTCAGGGACATCACCGAGCGCACGGGCATGGAAGAGAAGCTCCAAACCTATCGGGAAGAACTGTCTACGGTGACGTCGGAGTTGTCGTCGATCGAGTCGCGGGCCGAAGAACGGGAGCGGCACCTGATTGCGGCGGACCTGCACGATCATATCGGGCAAAACCTGGCCCTGTCGCAGATCAAATTGGGCGCGCTGCGGGAGGCCCTTTCTCCCCCGGACCTGGTTGCCGGGCTCGATGAAATCCGGGACCTGATCGGCCAGACGCTGCAATATACGAGGTCCTTAACTGTTGAGCTTAGTCCTCCCGTGCTGTATGAACTGGGTCTTGAGGCCGCGGTGGAATGGCTTGCGGAAAAAATCCAGAGAACGCACGGCATCCGCATCGGTTTTCAGGATGACGGGCGGCCCAAGGTCACGGATGATGAAGTCCGGTTTCTTCTCTTCAAAATCGTGCGCGAACTGCTGTTGAATGTCGTCAAGCACTCGCGGGCCGGGAGCGCAAACGTGTCCCTCGCGCGGGAAAATTCGTTCATACGCATAACGGTCGCGGATGACGGGGTCGGGTTCGATCCCGCGAGCGTGATGAACGGGAACGAGGGGTTCGGTTTGTTCGTGGTACGCAGGCGCCTGAACGCCGTGGGCGGCCGCGTCGAGATCGAGTCTGTACCGAACCAGGGAACGCGGGTCACCTTGACGGCGAAACTCAGGGAATGATGGATCGCGTCGAAAATATACGAAGCGCAGACATTGACCTACCTCAAGCAACAAGTAAAAGAGCCGGATTATTGATTAACTTCAATGTCGAAAGATTAAAAGACGGCATAAAGAGATTAATATTGATGAAACCGTAAGAAGTAAGGATTTGCCACAGAGCACACAGAGCGCACAGAGATAAGACGTAAAAAAACTCAGGATTTTCTCTGAGTCCTCTGTGACCTCGGTGGCTAAAAAGACTTTTTACGAATGCATCAATATTGTGAGAACACAGAGGGGGAGGAGCATTCCCTCAGTGCCCACTGTGGTTGATTTTGATATTATGGAAAACGGAATGAATGACGGAGAGCTATCATGATGGGAATAAAAATAATTCTTGCCGACGATCACAAGCTCATCAGGGAAGGGCTCCGCTCCCTGATCGAAAAGCAGCCGAACATGACCGTGGTTGCCGAGGCGGAAAACGGGCGGGCTGCCGTCCGGCTTGCTGCCAAACTGTCGCCCGATATTATCGTCATGGATATCTCCATGCCTGACTTGAACGGGATAGAAGCGACCCGGGAAATATTGGCGAGCAACAGCCGCGTCCGGATCATAGCGTTGTCGATGCACATCGACAGGCGCTTTGTCGTGGAAATGCTGAACGCCGGCGCGTCAGGTTATTTGCTGAAAGACTGCGCCTTTGAGGAACTGATCCAGGCGGTCCGCACCGTATCGATGCGCGGCACCTACTTAAGCCCCCAGATAACCGAGCTCGTGCTCAAGGACTACGTGCACAGGATTCCCAAGGACGAACTTACGTCTCTTTCACTTCTGTCACCGAGGGAGCGCCAGGTCCTTCAACTCATGGCCGAAGGGGTAAGGACAAAAGAGATAGCCGCCAAAATAGAGGTCAGTATCAAGACCGTGGAAACGTATCGCCAGCAGATCATGATGAAACTCGATCTTCACAGCATCGCGGAACTTACCAAGTTCGCCGTCCGCGAAGGGCTTACCTCCTTGTAGCGGGTTGTTGAAAAACTTCTTTACTACGAGACCCATGATTTGATCATGTAGCCGCACCCTTTAGGATGCGTTGTTGATTTCCATCGATTTTTCCGATTAATCCAAACGCGCAAATTATTGATGTAGTCTTAAAAAGTCCCAAAAGCCGTCTTTGCGAGCGTAGCGAAGCAATCTCGTTGTTTGTAACTGTCAAAAAAATGAGATTGCCGCGTCGCTTCGCTCCTCGCAATGACAGCAAGGGAGACTTGTTACGAAACCATCAATTATTGCTGCCTTGTTTGTTTTGATTTTGTAGGGCAACCCTTCAGGGTTGCTTTAAGCAAGGCTAAAGCCTTGCCCTACAGGAAACAATTCTAAATACGTTTGTTTATAGAAGCTTTCTCGGCAAGCACCGCTTAGACGCCTTTCAGTTGCAGCCTGCTTCATTATATAATCAGGAAATTCGAAGCAATAATTGCGGGATTCCCCGATTGTTAAGTCCTCCGGAGTCGGTTACATATACATACGAGGCGTAATCCGCTAATAGTAAACACGCTCGGGGCAGAATTCTTACCATCGGGAGGAACACTATGATGCATCTATCGGTGAAGGACTCCGGCGCTCTCGCTATTTTGACGCTTCGCGGCGATATTTCCGAAAACAATATCGATGAATTAAGAGCGCACCTTGCTCTTGCGCTCGATCGCGTCAATCGCCTGATCGTGAATTGCGAGCAGGTGGCGTCCATGGACATGAAGTGTATCAAGCAGCTGTGCACGGCATACCGGGTATCCCGGATGCTGAAGAAGGACTTTTCTCTCGCGGGCGACCCGAAAGACCTGTTCCGGAGCGTTGAAGAGTCAACGGCGCTCGCGTACTGCATGGGAGTCGGCTTCGAATGCGGGATGCGTTGTCTGTGGGAGAACGGTGAAGCGGGCCATCCTCCCGGGGCGAAGACCTCGTCCTCGTTGACGGGCCGGATGGAAAGCCTGTTGCATAAAAAAAAGGCAAGCGACACTATCATATAGCGTAAGGAGAACACGTATGCTCAGGCGAAAAGTGCTTGGTATAGCCGCAAGTTTGCGAAACGCCCGCTGGGGCGCGGGTAAGCGCAGCCTCATTGAGCGGTTGTGCGAGCTCGAAACGAAAGAACAACTGCTCGCGTATTTGACCGCCGAGTCTCACTTGCTGCTCGAAAATCACCTCGACGCAGGGCGTCGCGAGGGCAAGGATTTCAGAGAAATCTACGAGAACCTGAAGAAGAACTGCGGCGACGCGGGTTTGAGCAACTCTGAGGTCGCGCTCGCGGCGGCGTTGTGGGCCGCTCATAAGGAAGGCGCGGACATAGAGCATGTGTCGCTGGCCGAGCATTTTCCGGCGTCCGGCCAGGTGCGTCACCCCGAAATTCTGCGCGCAAAACTGCTGGAGGCCGATGGTCTGATCGTTTCCGGACCGGTTTATTTCGGGGACCGGGGAAGCCTGGCGGAGAGCCTGATCCAGTTCATGGCGTCGGACCCGGAACTCAAGCAGGCCATGCGCGGCCGTCTGTACGCCGGCATTGCCGTGGGCGCCAAGCGAAACGGCGGCCAGGAAACCACGCTCATCTACCAGTTGCTCGATATGGTAAACCTCGGCCTGCTCGCCGTGGGCAACGACAGCGACACGACGGCCCAGTACGGTGGGACCTGCCACGCGGGCGACGTGGGGGCCATGCACAAGGACTCGTATGGCCTCGATACATCCATCGGAACGGGACGGCGCATGGCGCGCGTGCTGAAACTAATGGGGCCGCAGCAAAGCTTGCGCGACGTTCCGAAGACGCTCTTTCTTATACTGCAAGACTCGAACAATATCGCTGTGAACGCAGTGGCCCGTTTGGTGTCGCTTTTCGGACGCGAGCAGACCGCCACCGTCGTCAATGTGACCGGACGGCGGATCACGCGCTGCCTGGCTTGCGATATTTGCCCCGCGCGCGTGGGCCGCGACGAGGACTATCGCTGTGTCATCAACTCTGAAGCGGACAGCATGCGCGAACTGCACGGGAGCCTGCTTTATCACGACCTCATCGTCCCCGTCGGCGTCACAACGCTCGGGCCGGGCGTCGAATCGAAGTACCAGGTATTTCTCGAACGCACCCGGTATTTGCGCCGCGCGGATTATATCTGGAGCGACGTTCTGATGGCGCCGCTGGTCCTGGAAGAATCGGGGGATTGCCGTTCACTGTCGAGCCGCATGGTGACTTCCTTCATTCGGCATCACACGGTCATGGCAAAGCCGATGATCGGGTGCCTGGAAAACGGCGTCGTGAGCAATTACCGGAGCCTTGAAGAAGATTTCGCGCGCACTCTCGGTTTTGCAGCGCGCTTGACCGCCGGTCGTCTGGCGCAGGCGGGAAAGGCCGCGCCCATGAACCGCTACAACCCTGTCGGCTATGTATTGTCCGCGGATAAGGAAAAAGAAGACGAGCGCTGTAAACGAAGAAGCGGGCTCGGCGACGCGCGGCGCGAACGCCTTATCGCGGAGGCTGGATCACGTTTGGCGCGAACGGCTAACGCAAAGTCGCCGTTCCTGGGATGCGCTGATGAGTCTAAAAACAATTAATTGAACAATTAATATATTTAATGATGCTGAACACTCTCCGCATGCAGCCCGGCAATGCCGCAGGCGAATTTAAAACTTGACAAAAAAAAACCATAGGACTAAAGTATTATAATATAAATGCATAGGGCGGAATTGCATTACCAAAAAACTGCCTCCCTCTTGCCTGCACGGGAGGCCACGCGCTGAGAGGAGCACCACCGTTATGAAGAGCTTCATCCAGAACCTGAAGATGTCAAAAAAAATAATGCTCGCCCCGACCGTGGCGGTTTTGTGCCTGCTCGTATTCGGGGTTGTGGCGTATTTCGGGCTGTCCGGCCAGCGGTCCGCGGTGAACAACATCATCAGCCGGTTCCAAAGCCACGATATCAGCTCCACCATGATGAACGACATAACCTACGTCCATGCAAGCCTCTACCGGATGCTTGAGTGGGCCGCGGCGCGCTACGACCGCGCGAAGGTGGAAAACCTGGGGAAAGACCAGCTAAAAACCATCGCCAAAACCATTGATAAGATCAACCAGACCCTGGAGTCCAAAACGCTCACCCCGGAAGAGCGGGAACGGTATCAATCCCTGCTCGTGCAGACCAAAGAGTACCAGGAAAAAGCAGCCGCCGTAATAGACCTGTCCTCCTCCGACCTGATCACCGCCACCATGTTCATGGGGGGCGCCGATGAAAAATTCCTCGTGCTGAATAAAAACCTCGACGAGCTGGGCGAGATCGAGAACAAATTAAGCAAAGAGGAGCATGACCGGTCCCTGCAAAGCTTCACCAGCGTCATCACGTCGCTTTTGACCGTGCTCGTCATCGCGGTCCTCCTATCCCTCGCGGCAAGCATGTACTTAAGCAGGCTCGTTACCGCGCCGCTCAGCGAAGCGGTCCAGGCAGCCGTCAAAATATCGGAAGGCGACATGACCACGGAAGTAGACGTCCAGTCGCGGGACGAAATAGGCCGTCTGCTCTCCGCCATGAAAACCATGACCGAAACGCTCAAACGGGTCGTCTCCGACGTAAAGACCGCTTCCGACAACGTCACCTCCGGAAGCCGGCAATTGTCCTCCGGAGCGGAGCAGATGTCCCAGGGCACCACGGAGCAGGCCGCGTCCGCGGAAGAAGCCTCGTCCTCCATAGAACAGATGAACGCCACGATCAAACAGAACGCGGACAACGCCATAGAAACCGAAAAGATAGCCAGAAAGTCCGCGGCGGACGCCCTGGAAAGCGGCAAAGCCGTAAGCGAGACCGTCGGCGCCATGAAAGACATCGCGTCCAAAATATCCATCATCGAAGAAATAGCGCGCCAGACCAATCTTCTTGCCCTGAACGCCGCAATCGAAGCAGCGCGCGCCGGCGAGCACGGCAGAGGGTTCGCCGTGGTGGCCTCCGAAGTCAGAAAGCTTGCCGAGCGAAGCCAGTCCGCCGCGGGCGAGATCAGCAAACTCTCCATATCCAGCGTAGAGGTCGCGGAGCGGGCCGGCCAGATGCTCGGCAAACTCGTGCCCGACATCCAGAAAACCGCGGAGCTGGTGCAGGAAATCAGCGCCGCAAGCAAAGAACAAAGCTCGGGCGCGAACCAGATCAACTCCGCGATCCAGCAGCTCAACCAGGTAATCCAGCAGAACGCGGGCGCGGCCGAGGAAATGTCCTCCACCGCGGAAGAACTATCGTCCCAGGCCGAGCAGCTCCAGGGCACCATCTCCTTCTTCAAAATAGACGACGGCTATGCAGGCTACTCGCCGCGGCCCGGGGAAGCAAGAAAATTCCAGGTCCCCACGCACGCGCTCCCCTTCATGCCTGATAACCGGCATACCAAGGCCGTTCTGACAGGGAAGATGATAAAGCGGGCGGGAGTCGCCCTGAATATGCCGGCAGGGCGAGTGAAAGGCAATGGAGACGCAAAAGACAGCGAGTTTGAAAGGTTTTAAGAAGCAGGGGAAAAGGGCAAAGGGCCAGGGTCCAGGGTCCGGTCGTAAAGAAATTTTACCGCAGAGGACGCGGAGAATTCAATTTTTAAACAAAAAAATAAAGGATTAACCGGCGAAACTAAACCACCCCAAGTAAACCCGAGAGGTCTCAGAGGAAAGCGTATACCGTATTGTAATTCGTGATTTTCTCTGCGTCCTCTGCGGTGAAATATTATGACACGAAGCAGGAGGAGCCATGAGTTCAGCAAGCGTAATGGAAATAACCCAGTACCTGACCTTTAAACTCAACAACGAGGTATTTGCGCTGGATATCACCAAAGTGCGGGAAGTGCTCGACTTCACGACGATTACCAGGGTGCCGAGAACGCCGGAGTTCATGCGCGGCGTCATCAATCTCCGGGGCAGCGTGGTGCCGGTCGTGGACCTGCGGCTGAAGTTCGGTATGACGAAGACCGAAAAGACCGTGAACACCTGCATCATCATCACCGAGGTGGAGCTGGAGGGCGAGACGACCATCCTCGGGGCGCTCGCGGACTCGGTGCAGGAAGTGATCGACCTTATGCCCGACCACATCGAGCCGGCGCCGAAAATCGGGACGCACCTCAATACCGAGTTCATCAAGGGCATGGGAAAACAGAACGAACGGTTCATCATCATCCTGGACATCAACAAGGTTTTTTCCGCGGAAGAAATCGCGCTGGTGCAGGGCGCGGAGAAAGAAGCAA
>JBGPUS010000022.1:0-18388 GCA_041491325.1 Nitrospirota bacterium
AGCGCCCCGGCATTGAGGACAGACGCTTTTCCCCGTACCATGACAATCTGAACAAGGGCGTTGAGAGGCATTGGAACCGTACTGTCTCCCCTGCCCGTGGCATACGGAACACGTAATGGAACCTTTGCCACTGCATTCCGGACATGAAATCGTTGCTGTTTTATTTGGCATGTGTTCCCCCTTATACGTTTGCCTTCTTAGTTGATTTCGAATCAGTTGCCGCGAACTTTGAACAGCACCGCGCCGATCTTATCGATACGGACGACGGCATCGTAGAAGTCCTTGCCGGTGAGTTTCGAGAGGTGAACGAGGCTGTCTCCGACCTTACTCACCGTGCCTTCCAAATTGTCGCCGGTATCCATGCGCACGGTCACCCTTTTATTGATATTCTCCGTCAGCGCTTCCCTAACAGTTGTTGAGGACCTCAGTTCATACTTTTGATCATCAGCAAAGACATTTGGAGCATACACAACTATACAGCTCACCACAAGCACTGCGGCGCACATAATTGTTTTTAACATGGATATCCCCTCCCTCTGATATTGTGTCAAACGGTTTAAGAGTAGCATAGTTGAGCAAGAAATAAAAGGAACAAAAGCACGGAGAAGGTTAGAGCGTGGAATGTACCCTGGCGCGTTCTGCTTAAAAACATAACCTTGCGATCATGCCGCCTTGCGCTCCGCCTGGAGGACATACACCCGAAAGTCATTTTCGATATTTCTGATGAAACTATTGCGCCGTTTAGCGTACTGGGACATCTTGCCCTTTATGGAGAGCTTGTAGTTGATGTAGAAGTACAGCTCAAAGCTGCTCACCGCGAGGCCTGCCAGCAGCATGGCGTTCTTGAGGCGCATAAATTCAGGCGTGACCGCAAAATCAACTTTAAAAAGTGCGGCGACGATTACGATCAGCACAATAAGGATAACGTTAAAGTTCGCAAAGAACCTTCGCTCCAGTTCAGATAACTCGACGGCTTCCACATAATCGAACAGTCCGCCTGCCTTAGCCGTGAACGTTTCCCAGTCACTTATCCGCGCATGGTAAAGGAGGGCTTTTCGGTAGTTTTCTACGTCGTGATTAAATTGTGTTTCCATTCCCCTTTTCATGCCACACCTCCCCATGACATAAATTGCTTGCACTGCCGACTCGTCGGCAGTCTTATTCGAGGGTGAGAATCTGTTGATTAAATTATAGCAACTATTTTAACGTGTCTCAACTCTTCAGGCTCCGGCGAAACGGACCGACTTTCCTGCAACGTGGAAACATCACGTTTACCAGTAAGTTTTTTTGGGTACTGTTTTGCGCACCGGGAGCGGGGGTGTTGGACGGTAGTTCAAAAAAAGCGGATGAGAGTCATCGTATGCGACGCTGAACAGGAGGAAATGCGGGGAGGAAGGTTAATAAAACCGGGTCTTCTCCATGTCGTGTACATGAAATAATGCCAAAAAAGCTATAATGCCCGCTCTGGAAGGGGATTTAATGATTGCCAGAGAGGTAGTAAAATGGTACAAATCGCTCATGCGAAAAAGACGAGTTCTGTCCGATTTGTATCAGTTCCCTGGTTGTAAGCCAAAGAGCACCGTTCACGGTGTCTTTGGAGATCCTCAAGCCCGAGTCATCAAACTCGTACGGCAGGGGAAAAAACTGCCTGTTGGATATGTGGCACGGTCCATCGAACCTATCGTGCTCGCAAAATCCGACTGGTTCGCGATCTCTCCTGCGGAGGCACCAGGATCTATCTGGAACTGGAAATCAGGCGCGTCCTGTGTCGGAGGTGCGGATCAGTGAAACGGGAGTTGCTGCCGTTTCTGGCCGACAACCCATTTTATACCAAACGATTCGCCTATTACGTCGGCAGACGGTGTGAATCTTCTTCGATCAAAGATATTGCTAAAGAGCTTCATCTCGACTGGAAAACGGTCAAGGAACTCGATAAACAGTACATGCGGGAGAAGCTTCGTCGTGCCGGGAAACCGAATCCCAAGATGATCGGCATCGACGAGATTTCCATCCGCAAAGGCCATAGCTACCGGATCATAGTAAGCGACTTGGTGAAGCGACGCGCGATCTGGTTCGGCGGTAAAGACCGCTCGGAAGAGAGTATGAATCTCTTTTACGATGAGATCGGTCCAGTAAAATCAGGACGAATTCGGCTTTCTTTGATGGACATGTGGAAACCATTTGAGAAGTCCGCGCGCCTGAAAGCTCCGCAGTCGGCCATCCTCTATGACAAGTTCCATGTCATGAGGCATTTAGGCGAAGCGCTGGATAAAGTGAGAAAGAGCGAATATGCCAAACTTACCGGCAAAAATCGCAAGTTCATCAAGGGTCAGAAGTATGTGCTCCTTTCTCATCCAGAGAACCTTACGCCTGAGAAGAGATCGGGACTCAAGCTGCTTCTGGCGGCAAACAAACGGCTCAATGCCGCCTACATTCTCAAAGAGCAGTTTGGACAGCTCTGGTCGTACAAGTCCGAGGCCTGGGCCAGAAAGTTCTTCGATAACTGGAAAGCCTCGCTCAAGTGGCAGCGTCTCAAACCCTATGAAAAGTTCGCCAAGATGGTCGAGCGTCACTGGGATGGTATTGCCGCCTACTGCAAACCGGAGAATAAAGTATCCCTCGGCTTTGTTGAGGGACTGAACAACAAGATCAGAGTCATTCAGCGTCGGGCATACGGGTTACGAGATGAAGAGTATCTCCGTCTCAAAATCCTAACTTGCATGTTGCCGCCGCTGTAAAAAGGCTCAAAATCGTGTACTCACTTGGGAGAAGAGCCATAAAACCTTAATAGACCTGCCCCGCAAAGTTGTTACTTCTTTAATTCAAACGTGTCTTTCGGCTGCGTGTCCCGCTTCTGCTGGATTTCATGCATATGCTTCATGGTTTTCTGCTTCTGGCTCTTTTCTTTATTCTTCTTGCCGCCTTTGTCTCCCATCACGCGCCTCCTTTTTATACCTGCGTATAATGCATAGTGGCATTATATCATATTTTTTATTTTGAGTTAGTTGCAGAGGGAATATTTTGGGGGGGGGGCTGGCTCCCCAAGAGATACCTGTTATGTCGTGCTTTTATGCATGTTTCCGTTTACGGTCCCTCCTTGCTCATGAGAAGCTTCCAGACGACCTACTGAAGCTCCGGTACAAAAGAAGGTCGTACACGATCTTAAGGCCGCCTGCCACGAGGAAGGGCGCGCCAAGGAGAGCCGGGGTCGCAAGAAACATACCGGCGAGCGCCGGCGATAGAGAAGCCCCTATCGAACGCGCAATGGACGTGACGCCAGACGCAGCGGAGCGTTCATCAGGCGCCACAACCGCCATGGTGTAGGACTGACGTGTGGGGATGTCCATTTGGGAGATGCTGAATCGCAGAAGCAAAACGAATACTGCCAAACCCGCGGTCGGCATGAGCGGCACAAGGCACAGGAGCGCATTCGAGGGGATGTGCGTAAAAACCATGGTGTTGATCAGTCCGATGCGGTTTGCGATCCGTGCCGCGAGAAGCGCGGACACGCCTGCCAGGATATGCGCGCCGAAGAAGATGCTACCCAAAACAGCCGCGTCGAGGTTAAACCTGACGTGAAACCAGTACGCCACCATGCTTTGGATCACGAACCCGCCGGCAAAAGCGTCGAGCGCGAACAGGCCGGAGAGTTTCATCACGATGCCCTTCGACTGGTGCAGCCCGAGCACCCTCTTTTTGACCGATGCGGCCTGGGCCGCCTCAACGTTTGACGAAAGAAACAAAAAAAGTCCCATAAGGGAAAATCCGCACGCAGCATACAGCAGGATGACCGCGCGATAGGATGCAAGCTCTGCGAATCCGAAATGCATGAGACCCGTGGACAGAAACCCTCCCATGAGAGCGCCGCACGCTGTTGCAAGCGAGCCCGCGAGGTTATACCAGGCAAAGGCGTGGGTGCGCTTCTCTGACGGGAGGAGTTGCGATAGGGCCGCTTGTTCGAGAGACAGGAACGGGCCGATCTCGTTCCCGCTTGGGCTGATGACGCCGATGATTCCGGCGATCATCAGGAGGACCGGGTTTCCGGTCAGGCTGAAGACAACCCCAGCCATGGCCATAAGCCCCGCGCCGAGGATAAGCATCCGCTTCCTGCCTACCCGGTCGGCTGTCGTGGTGATCCAAAGCGAAATACCCGCGTCGCCCGCAAGGGTAAGCGTAAAGAGGAGCCCGATCTGGGCTCCGGTCAAGGCCAGTTCGGATAAATAGAGAGCCAGCACCACCGAGAGCGCGCCGTACGCGAAGAGGCGTATGCTCCGGGCGGAGAACAGAAGAACGACATCACGCCGAAAATGCTCCACGGGGCTTCCCTTTCTTTACCATCTCTTTGCAATAGGCATACAGCGCATCGTATACGATCCATTCGGCGGCATTGATTGCATGGTCATCTTTTAATCCCAGATGCCGAAAACCTTCGGCGATAGCGTTCAATCCAGGACCTTCCGGTTGATGATGGAGGCTGTTGTCCGTGTCCGCGCCGTTCACGATCCGGGCGAGCAGCACCAGCGCCGGGTCCTTTTCCAGGCCGTACTTCTTGACGATGGCGTCAAAGGAACATTCCTTGCCATGGTGCCCGAGTTCGACATTCGGGATGTCGAACGGTAGCGCTTTCAGTCGTGCGGCTTCGGCCTGCACCTTCTCGGCTGGAACGAAATAAAACTCGGCCTCTTGATCAACACACTTTCTGATCAACCAGGGACAGGCTACGCGGTCGACTTTGACATTTTCTCGGGTAATCCATTTCATGATCTATTCCTCTTTCTCGTCTTCTTCATATTTTCAAAAAAAATAAACACAGAGAGCACCGGTGGGACTGTTGAAAAACTTTCGGGGAGTCGTTTAAAAAAAACGCCGGAGATCAAAACCGCACCCTAAAGGGTGCGGTTACATTCGATGCAAAATAAACGCCTTCAGGCTTCGTAGCCGCAGGCTTTAGCCTGCGTATACAGCCACAACGCAGATTTTACGCGGTTTCAGCTTACCCTGTTTCTCCCCTGCCTCTTTGCCTGATACAGGGCCTGATCGGCGAACAGGATCAGCGACGATACATCACTCCCGTCTTCCGGGTATGTTGCCACCCCTATGCTGACGGTGACCTTTCCCTGCGGCAGGACCTCCCGGCCGTCGAACGGATAGTCGGCGATTTTCCCGCGTATCTCGTCGGCAACCCCAAAGGCGTTTATTTTCGGCGTCTCCGGCAAGATCATCACGAATTCCTCTCCTCCGTACCGAGCGACGAAATCCGAGGTCCGGAGGTTTTCGAGCAGCATGCGGGACAGGGTAATGAGCAACTTATCGCCCTCGGGGTGGCCTTTCTTGTCATTGTACTTCTTAAAAAAGTCTAGGTCCATGAAAAGAAGGGAGAAGACCCTGGAGTAGCGCCGGGACCGGAAAATTTCTGAAGCGATGGTTTCCTGGAAGTAGCGGTGGTTGTACAACCCGGTGAGCCCATCGCGGATCGAAAGCTCTCTCAAGGCCTTGTCGGCGTACTCCAGTTCCTCATTCTTCTGCTTGAGCTTGACCAGCAGGCCCCGGTTTTCCTCGGTGAGACGGATCTTTTCTATGGCGCGTCGCGCGACGTTCGAGATGACCTCGACCTCCTCGAACGGCTTGATCAGACAATCATATGCGCCGGCGCGCATGGCGGTAAGCGCCGTGTCCTCCGGCGATTCGCTGCTTGTCATAATCACCACCTGCGTGTCCGGGCTTATCTGCTTTATTCTTTTGAGGAGATCGATACCGCTCATGCCTCCCATCTTGACGTCTGTGATCACCAGCGGAAAAGGCTGCAAGACGAACGCTTCCATCGCTTGTTCTCCGCTCACTGCCTCTGTCACGCCGTGGCCGTCTTTGGCCAGCGCGCGGCTCACAACGGTGCGGATGTTTTCCTCGTCGTCGGTTACAAGAATGCGCATGGAATCGCTGGTTGTATTCATAATGGCTTGCGGGTCCGTCCTTTGGGGGAATTAAATACCATACCTCATATCTGCGAACTGGAAATGAAATGATTCTCTGAAAAACGTGCTGTTTTCTGCACAAAACAGTTAAAAACTGCTAGGGCGAGGCGGTGTTTTTCTTTATAGTATACCGCATGCCGGGGAGTCAGCGCACGACAGGTTTTTTTGTCCTCTGGGAGCGGGTAAGCAAAATAAGTTGTTTGAAATCTTTAATGTAGTATATAATAAAATTGCTCTTCACACGATAAATACTTTGTATTCTCCGTCAGATAATTGCAACATTTAGAGGTGGCTCATGCACGATCAAAGCCTGACCGCGGCGCTTGAACATTACACCCGGCACAAGGCCGGTCATTTGGACGATCTTAAAGATCTCGTCCGCATCCCCAGTATCAGCTTTCCCGGCTTCGATCCCGCGCCGGTAAGAAGCTGTGCGGAGGCTGTGGCCGCGCTGCTCAAAAAAAGCGGGCTCTCGGATGTCCGCCTTCTCGAAACAGGCGTGGGGCATCCCGCTGTTTTCGCCCAATGGACGGAGGCACCCGACAAGCCCACCATACTTCTGTACGCCCATCACGATGTCCAGCCGTTCGGCAGAGAGGACCGTTGGACCACGCCGCCGTTTGAACCCTCGGAACGGAACGGGCGGCTTTATGGACGTGGCGCGTCCGATGACAAGGGCGGTGTTTCCCTGGAAGTGGCGGCAATCGCCTCGTGGCTCAACAGCACGGGAAAACTGCCGGTCAATGTGAAGGTCCTGATCGAGGGAGAGGAAGAGGTCGGTTCCACGAACCTTTCGACATTTCTGGACCGATACCGCGAACTGCTGAAAGCGGACGTGATTCTGATCGCGGACAGCGAGAATTTAGACAGCGGCTTGCCCACACTTACCGCGTCGCTCCGGGGCATTGTAACGGTCAACGTGGAGGTGAGTTCGCTCTCTTCGAGCGTGCACTCGGGCACCTGGGGCGGACCGCTTCCCGATCCGGTGCTGGCGCTCTCAAAAATGCTGGCAAGCCTTGTAGATGAGCAGGGCAGACCTGCGATCCCCGGACTCATGGACAAGGTCCGTCCCCTTTCATTGAAAGAGAAAACGGACCTGGCCGCGTTGCCGTTTTCTGAGCCCGTGTACCGGAAACAATCAAAAATCATCCAGGGAGTGTCCCTGGTCGGCGGAAAGGGCACGGTCTATGAAAAAATGTGGCACCTGCCCTCGATCAGCGTCAATGCCTTTGAAGCGAGCAGCAGAAAGCAGGCCGCAAACATCATCAACGACGTCGCCTGGGCGCGTGTCGGAATACGCACGGTCCAGGATATGGACGCGCAAGAAACGCTGGGTTTGCTCAAGGACCACCTTGAGCGGGTTGCCCCGTGGGGTGTACACGTGCGCATCGAACCCGAGACCCCGGCGCGATGGTGGAAGACGGACGTGGACCACCCGGTTTTTCAAGCCGCGCTCAAGGCCCTCGAAAAAGGGTACGGTGTAAAGCCGATCGTGGCCGGGGCAGGAGGATCAATCCCCTTTGTGGAAACGATTTCGCGCGCGTTCGGCGGCGCGCCCGCGCTGCTGTTCGGCGTAGGGGACCCTTACTCCGCCGCTCACTCGGAAAACGAGAGTCTGTTGCTCTCCGATTGGGAGAAAGGTTGCAAGAGCGTCATGTACCTGCTTGCGGAACTCGCGGGATGAAACAATTGACATTGTCACTTGTATTTGCTTTAATTACCGAAGAATAGAAAGCCGGGAGGGTGCGGTGCATGTCTGAGAAAAAACAAAAAGTCCTTGTCATCTGCCGGTCGGCCGCGGGTCAAATGTACCTCGGAGTGCTTATGAACCGCATGTGGTATGCTCCAATCTTGGCAAGGACCCCTGAAGACGGGGTGCGTCTCGCGCAGGAGACCCCTTTTTCTATCATCCTTCTTGACGGCGACATATCGGAATTTACACTGCGCCCCGTAGTCTCCATTTTGAGGACCGAGCCGTCACTCAAAGACCTGCCGCTCGTCGTATTTACGACGAATGACAATCCATCTGTAAGCGAAGCGCTGCTTTCCCAGGGCTGCGCCGCCGTCCTCTCCAAACCGATCGATCTGTCAATGCTGTATGGGGTCCTTCAGCGTCTGAGCGGCCAGCCGAGGGCCACTCCGCGCATTGTGGTCAAGTTTCCGGTAGCGATAAAGGAAGGGAGCGCCGAAAAAAGCCTTACGTGCACGAGCCTCTCCGAAGGAGGGATGTATCTCCGGACCTACGAGCCGTTGCCTGAAGGCACGGTCATCCAGGTGAAGTTCAACCTCCCGCTCGACCCGGAAGCCATAGAGTTGTCCGTGGAAGTCGTCCGCACCTTGCCGCTCTCGGTCCAGCTCGAAGCGGACCCGGGGATGGGGCTTCGGTTCGTAGACACAACCGAAGGCGTCCTGGCGAAAGTCAGGAATTTCGTGCAATGGGAAATGGCGGGCGACCTCGAATGGAAGTCGAATCTATGAAGCGGCGTTTTTCTCCCTCCCGTAAACAACAAACTCCTACGAAGCGAGCGCTTTGTCATTGATCGTAACGGCTGTTTTCGAGTAAATCCCTCTCAGATATGCGGTCATCGCCTCGCTTTGTTTCCGCGAGAGATAGGTCTGCCGGAAGCTCTGCTTGTTCTTTATGAAGTCTCCCGGCTTCGCTTTCGGATTCTGCTGCTGATATGCCGTAGCCAGTTCTGTTTCAGTAACGACCACCGCGTCCCTGACCAACTGTTCGAGCTTCTGCCGGAGCAGAAATTCCCGCTGGTTCGCTTCGAAGACCGCTGGTGTCACGTTGACGCGGTCGAGCATGCGTTCGTACACTTTTCTATTGAACGTGCCCTCTCCGGCAAACACCGGCATGTTCATGATCGAGGCCTGGAGTTCGGCGTCGGTGACTTTCATGCCGAGGCGTTCCGCCTCCTGGACGAGCAGCCTGTTCGAGATCAGCTCGTTCAGCGCGCGAGCTTTGAGCTCCCGCGCTATATTGTCGTTCATCTGGTCCTTCAGCATTTGCCGGTAGGTTTCGTACATATTGCGGTATACGCGGTTGAATTCATCCGAGGTTATCACAGAGCCGTCAACCTTGGCCATGGTCTCGCCGCCGATATGGGACGGGTAGATCCCGAAAAATAAAAACGTCACGGTAATCAGTCCGACAATAAGCCACATCATCCACGACATGTGTTTCCGCATCGATTCAAGCATTGTAAAGCCCCCCTCTACGACAAAATTCAAATTCCAAAATCTCAAATTACAAATACTATCCAAATTCCAAATCGTAATTTCCAAACATTTGAATATTCAAGCTTGATGCTCTGGATTTATTTGTAATTTGAGACTTGATGTTTACTCGCTTAGTTTCTTCTTGAGCAACTGGTTCATCAACTCGGGATTGGCCTTGCCCTTGCTCGCCTTCATGGCCTGGCCCACGAAAAACCCGAAGAGTTTTTCTTTGCCTGACTTATAATCGGCAAGCTGGGCAGGATTGGCCTTGATCACCTCATCGACGATTCGCTCCAGAGCGCCGGTGTCCGATACCTGGACAAGCCCCTGCTCCTGAACGACTGTCTCGGCGTCTTTGCCGGTTTTATACATCTCTTCGAACACGGTCTTGGCGATCTTGGTGCTGAGCACGCCGCTGTCGATGAGCTTGATCATGCCTGCGAGGCGGTCCGGTTTTATGGGGCAGGTATCAATGTCTCTGTTCTCCGCGTTCAGGAGGCGCATAAGCTCTCCCATGATCCAGTTCGATACGACCTTGGGCTGTCCTGAGAGTTTGGCCGCTTCTTCGTAGTAATCCGCCATCGCCCTGCTCTGGGTCAGCATGTCGGCGTCGTATTCGGGCAGGCTGTATTGTTCCACAAACCGGCTCCGTTTGGCATCGGGGAGCTCCGGGATGGTTTTCTTGATGGCTTCCACAAGCTCTTTGGCCGCCACGATGGGCACGAGGTCGGGCTCCGGGAAATAGCGGTAGTCGTGCGCTTCTTCCTTGCTGCGCATGGAGAACGTTACACCTTTGGTTGAGTCGAAGAGCCGTGTTTCCTGGACCACCTTCCCGCCCTCATCGAGTACCTTGGCCTGGCGTTTTATCTCGTATTCAATGGCTTTTTGCACGAATTTGAAAGAGTTCACGTTCTTTACTTCGGCGCGGGTCCCGAATTCTGTTGCGCCCACGGGGCGGATCGACACATTAGCGTCGCACCGAAAATTTCCTTTTTCCATGTCCGCATCGGACACCTCGATGTAGCGAAGGATTGCGCGAAGTTTTTTAAGATACTCCGCAGCCTCCTCGGCTGTCCGGATGTCCGGTTCCGACACGAGCTCCATGAGCGGCGTGCCCGCCCGGTTCAGGTCCACGAGACTTGCATTTGCTTCGGTCGTATGCAGGTTCTTTCCCGCGTCCTCTTCCATGTGGATGCGCGTAAGGCCGATGCGTTTGACTGTACCGTCCACGACAATCTCGACATACCCGCGCTCGCAGATCGGCAATTCATACTGGGAGATCTGGTAGCCTTTCGGAAGGTCCGGGTAGAAATAGTTCTTGCGCGCGAACCGGCTGTAGGCGCTGATCGTGCAGTGCGTGGCCAGGCCGGTCTTTATGGTGTACTCCAGGACCTTCTTGTTCAGCACGGGCAGAACGCCCGGCATCCCGATACAAACCGGACAGGTCCGCGTGTTCGCTTCCTCGCCGAAGCGGGTTTCGCATCCGCAGAAAATCTTGGTATTTGTCTGGAGCTGTGCATGGACTTCAAGCCCGATGACTGCCTCGTATTTCATAATTATAAACCTCCAAAAACTTTTTAGCCACGAAGTCACGAAGGCTCGAAGAAAAGCTCTTTAATAACAATTTCCCCTTCGTGTCTTAGTGCCTTTGTGGCAGAGTTTAGGTTCTAAAGCTTTGCTCTTCTCGTATGCCACTCCGTTGCCTGCTCATACGCATACGCCGCGTGCAGGATGGAGGCCTCGTCGAAATGCCTGCCCAGAAGCTGGAGCCCGATCGGGAGCTTATTGGCGGTGAACCCGCACGGGAGCGATACGCCCGGGATGCCCGCCAGATTCACGCTGATCGTGAAAATGTCGGACAAATACATCTGGAGCGGGTCGGCGGATTTCTCGCCGATCTTGAATGCCGCAGTGGGCGCCGTGGGCGTCGCGATCACATCCACGGTTTTGAATGCTTCGTCGAAGTCTTGTTTGATCAACGTTCGCGCCTGCTGGCCTTTCTTGTAGTAGGCCTCGTAGTATCCGGCGGAGAGCGCGTACGTGCCGAGCATGATCCTGCGTTTCACCTCGGGACCGAACCCCTGGTCCCGGGTTTTCATGTACATATCCATGAGGTCCTTGGGAGCCGCGGCGCGCAGCCCATACTTTACGCCGTCATAGCGCGCCAGGTTGGAACTTGCCTCGGACGTGGCAAGGATATAATACGTTGCGATGGCGTAGTCCGTGTGCGGGAGCGAAATATTGACGATTTTCGCGCCGAGCCCCTCAAGCGTCTTTACCGCTTCCTTGACTGCTTTATCAATCTCGGGGTCCATGCCGTCGATGAAATATTCCTTGGGCATCCCCACCCTGAGGCCTTTTACGTCTTTTTTGAGCGCAGAGGTGAAATCCGGGACCGGTATGGCCGCCGAAGTGGAGTCCTTGGGATCATGGCCGGCGATGACGTTCATCATCAGCGCCTGGTCCCTGACATCTTTGGTTATGGGGCCGATTTGGTCGAGGGAGGAGGCAAACGCCACCAGGCCGTAGCGCGATACCCTGCCGTAGGTCGGTTTGAGCCCCACCACGCCGCAGCACGCAGCCGGTTGTCTGATGGAGCCGCCTGTGTCCGAGCCGAGCGAGCCGATGCATTCTCCCGCTGCCACGGCCGCAGCCGATCCGCCGCTCGATCCACCGGGAATCCGTTCGAGGTCCCACGGATTCTTCGTGATAAAATACCCCGAGTTCTCCGTGGATGAGCCCATGGCGAACTCGTCCATATTCGGTTTGCCGCACAAAACGAAGCCCGCCTGTTTCAGGTTCCGGACGACGGTCGCGTCATAGGGAGGCACGAAGTTGGCGAGGATCTTGGACGCGCAGGTCGTTTTGATGCCGTCGGTGCACATGTTGTCTTTGACCGCGATCGGAATGCCGAGCAGCGGCGATGCCGTGTCTACGGTCTTGATCCGCTTGTCGGCTTCAGCGGCCTGCTTATAGGCAACGTCTTCCGTGACGGAAATGTAGGCCTTGACCTTTCCGTCCACGGCCTTGATCCGGCCCAGCACCGACTCGGTTATGGCACGGGAAGTGGTCTCGCCTTTTACCAGCATGTCATGCAAATCGTGAATCGTTCGGTCGTAGAGCTCCATCATAACTCCTTTATTATCTGGTTCTTCTCGTTCACCATGATAATGCGGGGCTTATGCGTCTTGATCTCTTCTTCGTTGAAGTACTCGTAGCAGAAAACGATCACCTTGTCGCCTTTCACGCCACGGCGCGCGGTCGGTCCGTTCAACACCATGTCTCCTGAACCGCGTTTCCCGGGAATGATGTACGTTTCGAACCGTTCGCCGTTCTGAAGGTTTGAAACATGCACGAGTTCGTATGCGAGCATGCCTGCCGCCTCAATAAGGATCGGATCAACGGTAAGGCTTCCCTCGTATTCAAGGTTCGCATCCGTTACGGTTGCACGGTGGATTTTTGATCTAAGCATCTGTCTGAACATGACGAATCAACCCTTTCTCTGACACTGATTAACACTGATTTTTTATGATGTTCATGCTTATCATAGCTTTTATCCGTGAAAATCCGTGTCCAAATTTCTTATTCGATAATTTTCGGCACCTTGTAATGCCCCGCCGCTTTTTCTGGCGCATTCGCCAAAGCTCGCTCCTGCGTCAGACTCTCGCCCGGCACGTCGTCGCGCATCACGTTGTTGATGTCCAGCACGTGCGACGTGGGCGCCACCCCCTTGGTGTCGAGTTCGTTCAGCTTCTCGACGTAGGTAAGGATATTCGAGAGCTGTTCCGTGAGGCTCTCCTTCTCCTGCTCCGTGAGTTCAAGACGCGCCAGCTTGGCTACGTGTTCGACTTCCTGTTGTGTTATTTTCATAAAAACTCCTGCAATGAATTTCACCGCTGAGATCGCAGAGTACGCCGAGTTAAAATCAAAAACCTGAGCTTAGGCCTTTCTCTGCATCCTCTGCGGTAAAAAATATCATATCACTTCCAAATTCGCGTACTTCACCGCGAGCGTCTTCACTCCGTGTCCCGGGAAACTCACGCTTATCTTCAGGTCGTCTCCGGCCCCTTCCGAGCGCTGTACCGTCCCGAGTCCGAACTTCGTATGACGGACTACCGCGCCATTGTAGAATCGGCTGTCCGCGCCGGACTTCGTGGGCCGACGGGATACCATGCCTTCGTCATGGGTTTCTTTTTTTACCTGATGAATCAGGCCGCTGTTCCATTTTGCGTGACGAGGGGAAGAATGCGCTTCCGTCTCGCCGGTCCCGCCCTCTACTAAATCCATGATCTCCGACGGGAGATCATGCACAAACCGCGACACCAGGTTGGCCTGGGGATAACCGTAGAGCCTGCGCTCCGCTGCGTGGGTGATGATCAGCCGTTCCTTGGCCCGCGTGATCCCGACATAACAGAGCCGGCGTTCTTCCTCCAGCTCTTCTTCACTTTCCGCGGAGCGGGAATGCGGAAACAGCCCCTCTTCCATGCCTGCCAGGAAAACGAGGGCGAACTCGAGCCCCTTGGCGTTGTGCAGGGTCATAAGAGTAACCGAGTCGGCCGGCCTGGCCGGGCGGTCCTTCGCGGTCTGCTGCTCCAGGTCGGTGATGAGCGCCACCTGGTCCAGAAACTCCGCAAGCGAGGCGTCACGATGTTGCTCTTGAAAATCTTCGGTGGCGGTCACAAGTTCTTTCAGGTTCTCGATCCGGATCCGCGCTTCCAGACTTTTGTCCTGCTCCAGCGCCGCCATATAACCCGAATCATGGGCCACCTTCCGGACCAGGTCCGTCACGGTGATCGCGTCGTAAACAGAACGCAGGCGCTCCATCATGCCGGTGAACTCACGGAGTTTGTTCTTTGCCGACGAAGCGAGCTCGCTCGTCTGAGCGTCCAGGGCCGCCTGGTACAGGCTTGTCCCGGTCCGGGCCGCCGCTTCCTCGAGTTTTTCAATTGTGGTATCGCCGATGCCGCGTGCGGGCACATTAATGATCCGCCGAAGGCTCACGATATCGGTGGGGTTCTGCAGCACCCGCAGATAAGCGATGATGTCCTTGATTTCCTTGCGGTCGTAGAAACGCAGCCCGCCGAAGATGCGATACGGGATGCTCCGGTTCCGGAGAGCGTCTTCGAGCGCCCGCGATTGAGCGTTCGTGCGGTACAAAATGGCTATATCCCGCAGGCTCCGGCCCTTCTCGACCTCCTGCCCGATGGTCCTGCAGATAAAGCGCGCTTCGTCCTTCTCGTCCGCGGCCTTGTAGCGCAGGATTTTCTCTCCGCCGCGCTTCTGGGTCCAGAGTTCCTTGGGCTTTCTGCCGAGGTTGCGCGCCACTACCGCGCCTGCCGCGCCCAGAATGTTCTGGGTCGATCGGTAGTTCTGCTCAAGCTTGATCACCCGCGTTTCCGGATAGTCCTTCTCGAAGTTCAGAATGTTCGTGATGTCCGCGCCCCGGAACTTGTAGATGCTCTGGTCGTCGTCTCCCACCACGCACAGATTCTTGTGCTGCATGGTCAAGAGCCGCACGAGCCGGTACTGCGCCCGGTTGGTGTCCTGATACTCATCGATCAGGATGTGACGGAACAGACCCTGATACCGGTCGCGCACGTCCTGGTGCCGCTCGAACAGCCGGACCGTGAGCATGAGCAGGTCGTCGAAATCCAGGCCGTTCGATTCCCGGAGTTTTTCCTGGTACAGGGTATACACCCGCGAAACAGCCCCCTCGAACCCGAAGCCGGCGCACGTTTTCTCGAACTGGTCCTCATCCGTCAGATTGTTCTTCAGGGCGCTGATCCGGGCCGAAACGGCCCTCGGCTTGTACTGGTCCGTATCGAGCCCCAGGTCGGACATGCAAACCTTGATGAGCGAGGAACGGTCGGACTCGTCGTAAATCACGAACGTCTTTTTGTATCCCAACGCTTCGATGTGCCGGCGCAGGATCCTGACGCAGGAAGAATGGAAGGTGCTGATCCAAAGTCCGGCGAGCGGCATTTTGAGAATTCGCTCCACGCGCTCCCGCATCTCGTTCGCGGCCTTATTCGTGAACGTGACGGCCAGGATTGCGCCCGGGTCGACGCCCCGCTCGCGGATCAGGTGCGCTATTCTGGTGGTAATCACGCGCGTCTTGCCGCTCCCCGCGCCCGCGAGGATTAACAGAGGCCCGTCGCCGTACAATACCGCTTCGCGCTGGGGCGGATTTAAACCTTCGAGATAATCCATATTATTTAAATAAAGAGACCGAAAGCCGGAAGTAAGAATTCAGAAGAAGATATCCTGACTCTTGACTACAGACTTCTGGCTGCGCTTTTCCGTCCTTATTCCACTGTAACACTCTTGGCGAGGTTCCTCGGCTGGTCCACATCCGCGCCGCGGAGCACCGCGATATGGTATGCGAGAAGCTGAAGCGGTATGGACATGAGGATCGTCATCAGGAGCTGGTTGGTCGCGGGCACCGGTATCGCATGGGTAACACGCTTTGCAATTTCCACGTCGCCTTCTGTAACCACCGCGATCACTTTTCCGCCGCGCGCTTTCACCTCTTCGATGTTTCCGAGGATCTTCTCATACACGCCGTTCTTGCCCGCAAGAACGACGATCGGCATGTTCTCGTCGATGAGCGCGATCGGCCCGTGTTTCATCTCGCCCGCGGGATAGCCTTCGGCGTGGATGTAAGACACTTCCTTGAGCTTGAGCGCGCCCTCGAGCGCTATGGGAAAATTCGGCCCTCGGCCGAGATAGAGGAAGTCGTTTGCTTTAAAATAACTTTTAGCGATCCGCTCAATGTTCTCGTTTTCCTCCAGGCAGCGTTCCACAAGCGTGGGGACGTGCACCAGGTCCGCCAGCCGTTTTTTGACGTCGTCAGGCGAGAGCTTGCCGCGCAACGAGCCGAAGAACAGTCCGAAGACATACAGCGCGGTAAGCTGGGCCGTGAACGCCTTGGTGGAAGCAACACCGATCTCCGGCCCGGCGTGAGTGTAGACCACGCCGTCGGCCTCGCGGCTCGCCGTCGAGCCCACGACGTTGCAAATGGCGATGACTGTTGCGCCGCGTTTCTTTGCCTCGCGCATGGCCGCGAGCGTATCCGCGGTCTCGCCGGACTGGGTAATCGCGATGAACAGATCGTCCTTGCCCACGAGCGGGCTGCGATACCGAAATTCCGAAGCAATGTCTACTTCGGTCGGGACGGACGCAAGTTCTTCGAACATGTACTTGCCGACGAGCGCGGCATGCCATGACGTGCCGCAGGCGACGATGAATATTTTCTTGATGTTCTTCAGCCGGTCATAGGCGGGACCGACTTCCTCCAGATGGATAACCCCGGTGTCCGGCGAGAACCTGCCCCGAATCGTATCCATGATGGCGCGCGGCTGCTCGTAGATTTCCTTAAGCATAAAGTGGCGGTAACCGCCCTTTTCCGCCATCACCGGGTTCCACATCACACGCGTCACGTCCCGCGCCAGCTCCACGCCCTTGAGATCGGTGATTCGCACTCCCTCGCCGGACAGGATCGCCATCTCGTCGTCGTTCAGAAAGAGCACGTCCCGTGTTCGGTGCAAAATGGCCGGGACATCGGAGGCGATAAAAAACTCGCCCTGGCCCAACCCTACCACAAGCGGACTGCCCTTGCGCGCGCCGATGACGACCTCGGGGTCCCGTTCGTCTATGACGGCAATGGCGTAGGCGCCCTCCAGGTGTTTGGCCGCTTCCCGCACCGCCTGTTCGAGCCGAACGTCCTTGCGGACGAAGCTGTCGATGAGGTGGGCGATCACTTCCGTGTCCGTTTCGGACTGGAACGTGCGGCCCTGGGCAACGAGTTCTTTTTTCAGTGTAGTATAATTCTCGATGATGCCGTTATGCACAACAACCACGCTGCCTGCGCGATGTGGGTGCGCATTCTCCTCCGACGGCCGACCGTGCGTGGCCCATCGCACATGCCCGACGCCGATCCTGCCGCTGAGCGTGTCGCCGCGGAGCAGGGTTTCGAGGTTCTGGAGTTTGCCCACGGCCCTGCGCACCTGGATGGCCCCGTCCTGGAGCACGGCGACGCCCGAAGAGTCATACCCCCGGTATTCGAGCTTTTTCAGCCCTTCGATCAGGATCGGGACCGCCGGTTCTTTTCCGATATAGCCGATTATGCCGCACATATGCTACTTCTCCATGAATAAGAAATTTCAAATCTAAAATCACAAATACTATTCAATCGCAAAAATTACAAAAACCAAACTTTGGAACTTGGGCTTGTTCGTTGGGATCTATTTGTAATTTGACGCTCGTTATTTATGACTTTTGTCGTTGCCCTGTTTCATTTTTCTTCTGACACCGGCAAAACCCTCTTTGTTCACCTGGGGCACGCGGCTGATGGCCAGAGCATCGGCGGGAACGTCCTTCGTGATGGTCGCGCCCGCGGCCACGAGAGCGCCCTTGCCTATGGTGACCGGCGCTACAAGCTGCGTGTCGCTGCCGACAAATACATCGTCCTCGATCACCGTGGGGAATTTGTCGTACCCGTCGTAGTTGCAGGTAATGACGCCCGCGCCGAGGTTTACGTTTTTACCGATGGTCGCGTCCCCGATGTAAGAGAGGTGGCTTACTTTGCTTCCTTCGCCGATCGTTGATTTTTTTACCTCGACGAAATTCCCGATCTTCGCTTTTTCTCCGATGACGGATTTCGGCCGAAGGTGAGCAAAGGGCCCGATGGCCGCGCCTGACGCGACTGAGCTTGCTTCGATCACGCAGAAGTCTTTTATGGTAACGTTGTTTCCCAGCATGCTATCGCTGATCCGGGAACCCGGATACACCGTGCATCCATCGCCGATCCTTGTGCTGCCCTCTATCCGGATGTTCGGATACAGGACAACGTCCCGGCCAAGCTGTACTTCGCTCCCGATGAATACCGCGGCGGGGTCAAGCATCGTGACGCCTTCGAGCATCCATTTTCGATTGGTTCGGTCGCGCATGATCGCTTCCGCGCGGCTCAGGTCAAACCGGGAATTCACACCCATAATTTCAGTAGGGTCGCTGCAGAGAAGGGCAGTTACCTTCTTCTTCTGTTTTTTTGCGAGGGCTATGGTGTCCGTCAAATAGTATTCACCCTGCGCATTGTTTCTCCCGAGCGCGGTCAGCGACGAGAGCAGGAATTTTTTATCAAAACAATAGATCCCTGAGTTCACTTCCCTGATTTTTTTTTGGGCAGGCGTGGC
>JBGPUS010000023.1:0-18387 GCA_041491325.1 Nitrospirota bacterium
GCGGATCGCGGCTCCGCACATTACCGTGGTTGACGACTCCACCCTGAGCGGGAAACGCGGTTCGTTCAGTTTCGACGACGAAGGCACGGATGCCCAGAGGACGCTCTTGGTGGACAAAGGCATCCTGAAAACATTTCTGTATGACCGGCTGACCGCCCTCAAGGACGGCGCGAGTTCCACCGGCAACGGGAGACGCGAATCGTACAAACACCGGCCGATCCCGAGAATGACGAACACGATGATCGTTTCCGGCGCTGACGATCCCGCTGCGATTCTCCGGTCCACGCCCACGGGCTTGTTTGTCACAAAGATGGGCGGGGGCCAGGTGAATACCGTGAACGGCGATTTCGTGTTCGAGGTAAGCGAGGGATATCTTATCGAGAACGGCAGTATCGGCGAGCCGGTGCGCGGCGCCACACTCACGGGCAATGGTCCGCAGGTGCTTATGTCCATCGACAAGGTCGGATCGGACCTCGGCTTTTCGATCGGGACCTGCGGGAAAGACGGCCAGGGGTCGCCGGTGAGCGATGCCCAGCCTACGCTCAGAATACCGGAAATAACGGTGGGCGGTGTTGTGGCGTAGCCGACGTTTACGCAATATGAGAAAGGAATTGAAATGACGATTCGCACTGCAATCATTACCTTGAGTGACAAAGGCGCGGCGGGTGAGCGCGAAGATGAGAGCGGGAAGGTCATTCGCGAAATGATCTCCACAATCGATGCCTCAGCCGTGCATTATGAAATTCTTCCTGATGATAAACAGCGTATTGCCGACACGCTGAAGAAACTGGCTGATTCTTGCACTATCGACCTCATCCTTACCACCGGCGGAACGGGCGTGGCCCCCCGCGACGTAACGCCTGAGGCCACGCTTATGGTGATTGATCGGGAACTCCCGGGCATGACTGAGGCCATGCGCGCGGAGAGTCTCAAAAAAACACCTCATGCAATGATATCACGTGCTGTTGCGGGAATCAGAAAGCAAACCTTGATTGTGAATCTTCCGGGAAGCCCAAAGGCCGTACGGGAAAACCTCGCGGTTATTCTTGCTGCGTTGCCCCATGCTGTAGAAAAAATAAAAGGCGACCCGTCCGAGTGTGGAAGTTCGTAAGCCCCTGCACTTTGGGCCATTCTTTCAAAATGAATCATTCAGAATAAGTACTCTCTTTCCATTTCTCCCTGCCCTTATTGTTATAACACCCTGTTAATTAATGGAACCCGTCGATCGTTTTTATTCGGTATTTATCTTGCATTCCAGATAAGCGTATGCCCTGGAGGAATGAATGAAAAATATTTTGCTTGCGGACGACGAACCTGTCTTCCTCAGCTGTCTCGAGGATTTACTCAGCTCCCTTGACAGCGCTTTTAAGGTCTATACCGCTGAAAACGGGGAGCAGGCGTTGCATATTCTCAAAAGCCTGCCCATTGATTTACTGATTACGGACTTGCAAATGCCCGGTATGGACGGACAGGAACTTCTGCTGCACGCTGCTGAAGATTTTTCCGGCCTTCCCGTAATCATTGTGAGCGCGCACACAGACTTTGGAGAAGCGAAAAGACCCGGTGTGAAGAGTAGTTTCTGTTTTGACAAGCCCGTTAACGTACATGAATTGGTTGCCGCGGTGTGTTCTCTCCTGCATTGACGTGCTGTCCTTTCTTTGAGTGCCGGCAGATGACGATGACCATATCGCAGTGCCGCGCATTCCAATTCTTCTGTCCTTACTTCGGCGGATGTTTTGCGCGGTAAAATTACCCAACGTTTTCACTGCCTTCTTGTTGACAACGCTCTGGAGATAGTATAGAATTCCGTCATAAATAAATCGTCCAACCTGTATTTTATTGCTATAAAATGCATTTTGAAATTGTCCGCCCACTTCAGGAGGTACCATGCGCACGATATTGTCAGTGTTGTCCCTTCTTCTCATAATCACTTCCACCGCGTTCGCTGCGCCGAAAAAGCCGGTGAAAGACCTTTCCACGTACATCGCTATTTTCGATTTTGACGTCGTCGGAAGAGTTGATAAGGACATTGCACGGCCATTGACGGACAGCGTCCGGCACGAGATCGTCCGGTCGGGCAAGTTCAAAGTGATGGACCGGGGGAACATGGACAGGATTTTAAAAGAACAGGCGTTCCAGATGACGGGCGGCGTCCTGAAGGACCGCGCGGTTGAAGCAGGGCAGTTTCTCGGTGTCGGCAAAATCGTGATCGGCTCCATCGGCATCGTGGGCAGGACGTATATGATTTCGCTCTCGGTGGTCAATATCGAGTCAGGCGAGACCGAGCGAGTCGAGGAAGATACCTGCAAATGCGAATTGGACGAATTGATCGAGTCGGTCAAGCGGGCCTCAAGCAAGCTTATGCTCGGCGGGCCGGTCCCTGCGGCTGAACCGATGCCTGCGCCCCGTCCGACGCCGGAACGGGTTGAAAGCCTTCCTCAGCCGGCTCTGCCCGCGCCGGTTCCGAGCGGCGTGACCTTCAAGGATCCGGTGACGGGCATGGAATTCGTCCTCGTTAAAGGCGGGTGTTTCCGGATGGGCGATGAGGACGGCGACCGGGAAGAGAAGCCCATTCACGAGGTCTGCGTCGACGATTTCTATATCGGCAGGTACGAGGTAACGCAGGCGCAGTGGAAGACCGTTAAGGGACGGAATTCTTCATCCAACGATAAAAACGACTTGAATCCCGCCGAAAACATGAGTTGGAACGACGTGCAGGATTATATAAAAGACCTCAACCAGAAGTCGGGCAGATATTATCGCCTGCTGACGGAGGCGGAGTGGGAGTATGCGGCCCGGAGCGGCGGACAGAACGAAAAGTGGGCAGGCACGAATAATGAGTCCGCAATTGACGGCTATGGATGGTATAACGACAATTCGAGCCGGAATACCCATCCCGTAGGACAAAAGAGGCCGAACGCGCTTGGGCTTTATGATATGTCGGGGAATGTGGCGGAGTGGGTCATGGACTGGTACGATAACTCGTATTACCGCGAAAGCCCAAGGAGCAATCCCAGCGGTCCGAACCGCGGCGGTGATCGCGTGTATCGCGGGGGGTCTTACAAGGACCGGGTAAAGGACCTTCGCACGACGAAACGGGAGAAGAAGTCTAATCGCAGGAGCGACTCGATGATCGGTTTCCGCCTCGCGCTGTCTGCGCGATAGTACACCAGAGCGCACAGCATCGCTTTAAGGAGGCGGAATGTTCTGTCCACAGTGCGGCAAGGAAATTGATGAGGGCCGGGCTTTTTGCGGATATTGCGGCGCGGCCCTGGTTGAGCCGGGAGCAACAGCGGCGGTCGGCGCGGGAAGGTCCAAGACCGCGTGGGAGGACCGGGAGAACATCGGTTTTTTCAATGGTTTGCTCAAAACCGTGAAGCAGGTCCTGTTCAGCCCCGCTGAATTTTTTAAAAAAATGCCCGTGTCCGGCGGTTTGATTGATCCGCTGCTGTATGCTCTCATCGTCGGCATGGTGGGCCTGATGTTTCAGTATTTCTGGCAAATCGTACTTGGCAATTCCATGCAGTCTTTTATGCCGCAGGAGCTGAAAAGCGCTGCCGTGTACGACATGTTTCACGGTTTAGGCAGGGCAATGCTTGCGGTCTTTTCTCCGCTCCTGCTCGTGATAGGCCTCTTTATTTCAGCAGGGTGTCTTCACCTTTTCCTCATGATGGTAAATGGAGCGCGGGGCCGGTTCGAGGCAACCTTCAGGGTCGTGTCGTACGGGCTGAGCCCGTATCCGCTTCTCCTTATCCCGTTCTGCGGAAATATTATCGCTGCCCTCTGGACCTTGGTGCTCACCCTCATCGGCCTCAAAGAGGCGCATGAGACCACCGGCGGCAAGGCCGCCTTTGCCGTATTCTTTCCTTTTATTATTTGCTGCGGTCTGCTTGTGCTCGTATCGATTTTGTTCATGGGAGCAATTGCAGCGTCATTCGGCGCGTTAATGCACACGTACAAGTGATGCGGGCGGTCTTATGCGCTTGCTGAAAAAGCGGGACACGGGCCGGGTGGAATTCGGCCTTATCTACGGGGGCATCGCGCTTCTTGCGCTCTGTGCCGCGCGGGTCCTCCCCATCCTGACATTTCTGCCGTCCTGTACGTTCAGAGAGCTTACGGGGTTGCCTTGTCCCACCTGCGGCGCTTCCCGTGCGCTTGTATATCTTTCCCAGGGAGATATCCTGTCTTCCGTGGCCATGAATCCTCTTATCTCCCTCTGCCTTATCGCTTCGCTTCTCTACTTTGCGTACAGCCTGTTCACGCTCAAGGGAGCACGAATAAGCCTTGTGTTGACCAAGACCGATAAAAACATCGTCAGGGCTTCCGTGCTCTTCATGGTTCTCGTGAACTGGTGCTTTCTTGCTTTAACGCTCTGACCGCTACGAGCATCTATCCGCTACCGTACCCCGCGTTTTATCGATAATAATCAATAATAGTATTTACATTTTTCGGGCGCTATGTTAATATAACAGTCTTTTGAATATCCCATACTTATTGAGCAGTTATGTCAAGTAAAAATATAAGAAATTTCTGCATCATCGCGCATATTGATCACGGCAAGTCTACGCTTGCCGACAGGATCCTCGAATACACCGGAGCGCTTTCGGACCGGGAGATGGCGGCGGCAGGCAGCGACCAGGTGCTCGACGATATGGACCTCGAGCGCGAACGGGGCATTACGATCAAGGCCCATGCCGTGCGCCTTCGGTACAAGGCGTCGGATGGACAGGAGTATATCCTGAACCTGATCGATACGCCGGGACATGTCGATTTTACCTATGAGGTCTCTCGCAGCATGGCTGCCTGCGAGGGAGCGCTTCTCGTGGTGGATGCCTCGCAGGGCGTTGAGGCGCAAACGCTCGCCAACGCCTATCTCGCCATCGACCACAACCTCGATATCATCCCGGTCATCAATAAGATCGACCTGCCGAGCGCCGACGTTGAAGGGGTCAAACACCAGATCGAGGACATTGTGGGGATCGATGCGTCGGAAGCGATTCCGGCGAGCGCGAAAGAAGGAATCGGAACAAAAGAGATCCTTGATGCCGTGGTGAAGCGTATACCCTCGCCGTCAGGGAACGCTGATGCGCCGCTCCGTGCGCTTCTCTTCGACTCCTGGTACGACGCATACCAGGGCGTCGTCATCCTGGTACGGGTCGTTGACGGCGTTGTGCGGCCGAAACAGAAGATACAGCTCTACTCGAACTCCGCTGTGTATGAAGTGCAATCCGTTGGAATTTTTACTCCCAAGATGCAGCCGACAAACGAACTGTCGCAGGGCGAGGTTGGGTGTATCATCGCCGGCATCAAGCGGGTCTCTGACGCCAAAATAGGCGACACGGTCATGGATGCGGAGCATCCGGCCGAGGTGCCGCTTTCCGGATACAAAGACGTGAAACCGATGGTCTTCGCGGGCATTTACCCCGTGGACAGCGATAGTTACGCGGACCTGCGCGATGCTCTTGAAAAATTGCGCTTGAATGATTCGTCGTTCACGTATGAACCTGAAACCTCGCTCGCTCTGGGGTTCGGTTTCCGGTGCGGTTTCCTGGGTCTTCTGCACATGGATATCATCAAGGAAAGGCTTGAACGCGAGTTCAAACTCGACCTTATACCCACGGCGCCGACGGTGGTCTACCGGGTGACAAAGAACAACGGCGAGATCGTGCTGGTGGATAACCCGGCAAAGTTTCCCAATGTCCAGGATATCCAGCGAATTGAGGAGCCCATGATCGTGGCCTCGCTCATCACGCCGGAGCAGTACGTGGGTTCGCTCATTGCGTTGTGCCAGGAGCGGCGGGGAATCCAGCGGGATATTACCTATATCACCAAGGATCGCGTGCGCATCAGCTACGATCTTCCCTTAAACGAGATCGTTATGGACTTCTATGACCGTCTTAAATCCCTGACCAAAGGATATGCCTCGCTCGACTACGAGCTTTCCGGCTATGTCGAATCCGACCTCGTAAAGCTCGATATGCTGATGAACGGCGAACCCGTGGACGCCTTGTCGCTCATCACGCACCGGGACAAGGCGGCCATCCGCGGCAGGCAGCTCGCGGAGAAGCTCAAGGAAGTGATCCCGCGACAGCTCTATGAAGTGATCATTCAGGCGGCGATCGGGGCGAAAATCGTCTCCCGCGAGACGGTGCGGGCGCTCCGCAAAGATGTCACCGCGAAGTGCTACGGCGGCGACATCACCAGAAAACGAAAGCTCCTTGAGAAACAGAAGGAAGGCAAGAAACGGATGAAGCAGGTGGGCAGCGTCGAGCTCCCGCAGGAGGCGTTCCTCGCCGTGCTGAAAGTCGGGGAATAAGCCCCTCTTCCGTCATTCCCGCTGCGCCCGTAAGCGGGAATCCGGTCTTAATCAGTGAACACCATATCCCCGATAGGAGCATTCGGGGATGACAATGTGTGTGAATGGGGAACGAGAATTTTTAATCTCTTGGTCCCTGGTCAAGAGTAACGGAGGCAGGATGTCTGAACGTCAATCGGCTATGCAGCAGAAAAAATCTTTTTTCAAAGAGTGGGTGGAGCCGTTCCTCATTGCGGGAATCGTGGCTTTGTTCATCCGGCAGTTCGTGGTGGAAGCGTTCAAGATCCCGTCGGGGTCCATGAAGCCCACGCTCACGATCGGCGACCACCTTCTCGTAAATAAGTTCGTTTACGGACCGAGGGTGCCCTTCACGGATACCAGGCTGTTCAACGGCCAGGAGCCGAAACGGGGCGAGATCATCGTCTTCAAATATCCCGAAGACGAAAAAAAGGACTTCATTAAACGCGTGGTCGGCCTGCCTGGTGACAAACTGGAAGTCAAGAAGGGCAAACTCTTCATCAACGATCAGCCGGTCCCCGTTGCCGAAAACGGAGATTATACGGATAAGGAACAGCGGTTCGGCAGAGATTACGACATCAAAGCAAAACTGATGGAAGAACAGCTCGGGGATGTCACGCACAAGATCCAATACCTTCGCGACCAGTCGGACTACGATTTCCGCGCGGTGCTTGTGCCGAAAGATTCCGTGTTCGTTATGGGAGACAACCGGGACAACAGCCAGGACAGCCGTTTCTGGGGTTTCGTTAAATACAATAAGATTCTCGGCAGGGCGCTTATTATTTACTGGTCGTGGGACGGGGACGGACGCTGGGTGCGGTGGGAGCGGCTCGGGACCTTAATCAAATAGTCTTGGGGGAGGTACGCTACATGCGAGTGCTTTCAAATGAAACAGGAGCAAGTATGATTAAAGTTGTTTTCATTCTGTTCCTGCTGTTTCTCGTTGTTCACACCGGGTATAAACTGGTACCCATGTACATGGATTTCGAACGCATGAAGGACGAGATGTCCATACAGGCCAGCACCGCCCTGGTGTGGAAGGACGAGGAGATTCTCGGGAATCTTGACCGGAAAGCGAAAGAGCTTGGCCTCCCGCTTACCTCCGAAAATTTCGTACTGAAACGGGACGAAGACCGGCACTTCATGACTATCAGCACCCAGTGGGACGTGGAAGTCCATTTCTTGTTTGATGCATATGTCAGGACGTTCCATTTCGCGCCAATTGCCGGGGAAGATTTTTCGAAGACGCGCAGGTAACGCCGGCGCGGCGCGAATCGGCTTTTTTACAGCATTGCCGTGCAAATGATAATAGCGATATGCTAGTATAACATTGATGGCCGTTAACGGGAAGGCGCGATAGTGATTCGAAGCATGACAGGATACGGAAGAGGAGATGCCGCTGAAGCGGTCGGACGTTTTACCGTGGAAATTCGTTCGCTCAACAACCGTTATCTTGATATACAGGTGAAGACGCCTCGCGGGCTCGCGGTATTGGAACCACAGGTGAAAAAAGCGGTGCAGGACCGCTTTTCCCGGGGCCGGTTTGACGTCTATATAACCCGAAACGAAGAGCGCGAGAAAGCCGACAGGCTTACGGTTGATGAGACGCTGGCAAGCAGGTACATAGGCGTGCTCAGGGACCTCAAGACGCGGTTCAATCTCGCCGGCGACGTTGACTTAGCAATGGTAGCGGCATTTCCGGACCTCATCACTATTTCCGAAGCCCGGGAGGACGTCGAGGCGCTCTGGTCAATACTGTCGGAAAGCCTCTCCCAGGCGCTCGACGGGCTCGATCGTATGCGCGCCGAAGAGGGCGCTGCGCTGGTCAAGGACATCAGGGCAAGGCTCGACGCCATCGACCGCGGGATCTTGTCCGTGAGGACCCAGGCCCCGCTGACGGTGGAGAACGCACGGAAGAGAATGGCGGACGCGCTCGGCAGGCTCCTGACGGAACAGCCCGACCCTGTTCGTTTGGCCCAGGAAATAGCAATGCTGGCTGAACGCACGGACGTTACCGAGGAGTTGACGCGGCTCAGCAGCCACATGACGCAATTCCGGTCCCTTTTGAATGGTCCTGCGCGCGAAGCAGTCGGCAGGAAGCTTGACTTCCTGCTTCAGGAAATGGGCCGGGAAGTGAATACCATTGCCTCAAAAGCCTCGGACGCGCACATCGCCCTGGATGTCGTGAACCTCAAGGCCGAACTGGAAAAGATACGAGAACAAGTCCAAAATATCGAGTAGCATATGATCAATAACCTGGTAAATATCGGCTACGGCAACATGGTGATGGCATCGAAGGTCGTCGCGGTCCTTATGCCGGACTCGGCCCCGATGCGCCGTTTGAAAGATGAGGCAAAGGAACAGAAACGGCTGCTTGATGCGACCCAGGGAAGAAAAACCCGGGCCATCATCATCACCGAGAGCGATCATGTCATTCTTTCCGCCGTTCAGGTGGAAACACTCATGCAGAGATTTTCAGGACAGGGAGAGCCGTGAAGAGAACGAAAGGACTGCTGTTCGTCGTCTCAGCGCCGTCGGGCGCGGGCAAGACGAGTCTGTGCCATGCGGTGACCGACTCGCTTGAAAATCTTACCCATTCCATCTCGTATGCCACGCGCAAACCGAGGTCCGGCGAGATCGACGGGAGGGACTACCATTTCGTCACCCCGGAGCGGTTCCAGGAGATGATCGAGGCCGGAGATTTTGCGGAATGGGCCGAAGTGCATTCGAATCTCTACGGAACATCCCGGCGCGTGCTCGACGACATGATCGCAAAGGGCATCGACGTAATCCTCGATATCGATACGCAGGGAGCCAGGCAGATCAAGCAGAAATACAATAACGCCGTATACGTCTTCATCATGCCGCCGTCGCTGGGCATCCTCGAGGAGCGTCTCCGCAACCGCAAATCGGACCAGGAAGACGAGATCCGGAAGCGCATGCGCAGGGCGCGCGAGGAAATCAGGGACTATACAATGTACGACTACATCATCGTCAACCATGACTTTGACCGTGCGCTCGCCGAACTCAGGTCGCTTGTCACAGCCGAGCGATGCAGGACAGGGCTTGCGGACACTGCGTGGATTGAAGGCATGGTCAGCACCGACTAATCACAGGAGGTTTGTTATGCAAAAAACAGCAATAGATTTGATTTCCCTGCCGATCGAGATGAACGAAAGAATTTCGGACACGAAATTTCGTCTCGTCCATATCGCGTCTCAGCGGGTGCGGCAGCTTTCCGCCGGCGCTCCGCCCCAGGTAGCCACGCGCTCCATCAAAGACACGACCATATCGCTTGAGGAAGCAGTGGCGGAAAAGCTAAAATTTCTGACCGGCGAAGAGGCCAAGAAGGCCAAAGAGGACTTCCGCAAGAAGGAAGAACGCCAGCGAATCGAAGAACAGCTGTCGGCCAAGGAAGAGGAGATCCGCAAGGAACTCAGCGCGTACCTGTCTGATACGGCGGAGGAAGAGGGAGCGGAAGAGTCCGTGACCGAAGAATCAGTTGATGAGGAAGCCGCTCCAGAGCCGGAAGGGCCGGAGACGGCGGAGGCGGAGGAGTAACGCTCGTGGGGCCCACTACGATGTTGTCGGGAAAACGCGTCCTGCTGGGTGTAAGCGGGAGTATCGCGGCATATAAGGCGGTGGACCTTCTGCGCAGGCTTATGGAGCGCGGCGCCGATGTTCACGTGGTCATGACGAGAAACGCCGAACATTTTGTTTCGCGCCTTACCTTCGAGACGCTTTCCCGCAGGCCGGTGCTCTATGACGAATTCGAGGATCGCGATCGGACGTCTATCGGACACATCGAATTCACCGACAACCTGGATCTTGCCCTTCTTGCGCCCGCCACGGCAAACCTCATCGGTAAAATTGCGGCTGGAATCGCGGACGATGCCTTGACGTCGGCTGTCATGGCGCTCAATTGCCCGGTCCTGATCGCGCCGGCCATGAACGAACGCATGTACCGCAACCCGGTCCTCCAGAAGAACATAGCGACGCTCGCGGCGCGTGGGATGAAATTCGTTGAACCGGGGACGGGAGACCTTGCCTGCGGCGTGGTCGGCCAGGGGCGGCTCGCGGACACCGACCGGATCATCCATGAAGTTTCGCGGCTGCTTTCGCCGCGCGACCTTGCGGGACGGACCGTTCTCATAACAGCCGGCCCGACGCGGGAGTTCATCGACGCGGTCCGCTTCATCAGCAATCCCTCGACCGGCACAATGGGATACGCGCTCGCCGAAGCGGCAAAGGCGCGCGGAGCGGAGGTCATCCTGATATCGGGGCCCGCGGCCCTGGCCCCTCCGCACGGCGTTCACCTGGTGCCCGTGGTCAGCGCCCGGCAAATGCACGCCGCCGTCATGGAGCGCCTGGAGCACAGCCATGTTGTGATAATGGCCGCTGCAGTGTCCGATTTCAGGCCCGTCCAGACATCTGATCGTAAAACAAAAAAAGACGAAGCGCCCTTGGCCCTGCAGCTCGAACGTACCGACGATATTCTGATGCAGCTCGGCAAAACTTCCGGTAAACGATTGTTGATAGGATTCGCCGCCGAGACGGACGATATGGAGCGGAATGCGACCAAAAAACTGCGCGAGAAGAATCTCGACCTGATCGTTGCGAATGATCTCCTCAAAACCGGTTCGGGTTTCGGGTGCGACACCAATTCGGTCACGATCATAGATCGTGCGGGGAACAAGACCGAGTTGCCCGTGATGCCGAAAGCCGAAATAGCCTCGGCTATCATCGATCGTGCTGTCGAGCTGCTCAAATAGTCTCCGGCCACCCGTTGTTTCTTGACAAATAAAATTCGTCATCCTATAATGCCCGACAGAGAAGAAGACCGTTGTTGTGAACAATCCGACTTCCTATGAATAATCTGGATCTCTTACAAAATTCACTGCTTTTCAAGGGTTGCGGCAAGGAAGGGCTGGAGCTCCTGCTCGGGATGTTCCAGGAGCGTCAGGTCAAGCCGAATACCACTATTTTTTCGGAACATATGCCCGCCGAGGCGCTCTATATCGTTAAGAGCGGCAAGGTCAGGATAAGCATGATGGCGGGCGAAGGCGAGGAAGTGGGGCTGTTGCTTCTCGGTCCGGGCGAGTTCTTCGGCGAACTGGCGTTGTTGCAGGAAGAGAACCGGCTGGTGACCGCGCGGGCCGAAACGGCGGCCGAACTCTTGTTTCTGCCCAGAAAAGAATTCCAGACGTTTCTCGATCTTGATCCCAGGACCGGCGCCAAAATCATTATGACTATTGCAAAACTTCTTGCGATGCGTGTCAAAGCGTACAGTGAAAAGCTCAAGGAATATCTGCACGCATGATCCTTGCCGGGATCGATATCGGCACCAATACCCTTCGCTTGCTCGTGGCTGAAACCGGCCCCGAGTCATTTCATGAAATTTTTTCCGACAGAAGAATAACCCGCTTAGGACAGGGCCTTGACCGAACCGGAGCGCTTTCCGACGAGGCCGAAGAACGGTCTCTTGATGCGCTTTTCGATTTTAGCGAAAGCATCCGGCGTTATGGAGCGCTCGCTGTCTCCGCCGTCGGGACGAGCGCTCTCCGAAAAGCGTCCAATTCCGCAGCATACCTAGAGCTCGTTAAGAAGAAGACCGGCCTTGCTGTCGAGATAATTTCCGGTGAAGAAGAAGCGCGGCTGACGCTGCTGGGCGTCGAACAGGCATTGCAGGAGTGCGGCCGGCGAACAGATGCCCGCCGTGTGCCCGCTCTCGTCATCGATATCGGAGGCGGAAGCACGGAACTCATCAGAACGCATCCGGGCCGCGAGCCTGCTCTTACCGTGAGCCTTCCGTTAGGGGCAGTATACCTGACCGAGCGGTTTCTAAAAACGGATCCGCCCTCTCCCGAGGGGAGAGAACGCTTGCGGCGGGAAGTCTTGGACGTACTGCAACAGCAAGGCGACGGAATATCGCCGGATGCCGGCGGGTTATTGATCGGCACCGCGGGTACGATCACCACGCTTGCCTCAATGGATCTGGGCCTCGCCCGATATGAGGCCTCGAAAATAAATTGCCACTCGATGACGAGAGAAACCATAGAGGGAATAGGACGGCGGCTTGCGTCAAGCACGCTCGGGGAGCGGAGGGCCATGCCGGGGCTTGAACAGGGCCGGGAAGATATTATATTTGCCGGGGCCATGATTATTCAGGAGATCATGCGTTATTTCAAATTTACATCCCTTGTTGTGAGCGATTGGGGCTTGCGGGAAGGGATCGTTTTTGATTTGTATGACAGAATCAGCGCAGGCGGCTGACGACAGCCTATGCAGGTGAAAGCGCTCAATATTTATTTAAATTACTTTCTTCGTGTTCTCCGTGCCTCCGTGTGAAAATTGTTTATTGCGGGTTCGTCAAATTTGATATAATAAAGGTACGTCATCACCACCCTTATGAGGCAATGCCATGATTAAAAATACGTCGCTTGAAATGATTGACAAAAGGGCCGGACAGATTAAAAAACCGGTCAGAGTGATCGTTTTTACAACTGATACGCGGTGTGTCACGTGTCCGGAGGCGCTCGAGCTCGGTTCGGCCCTTAAGAACAAGCTGGGCAAGATAGCCTATGAACACTATGATATGGTCATGGACAGGGACAAAACCGAGCAGTACGGCATCCAACAGGTTCCCGCTCTTGTGGTCCAGGACGGCGACGGGGGGGCAGCTGTCTTTTACGGCGTCTTAGAGGACGTTTTTCTGGAAGTGCTCTTGAACACGATTCATGCGGTGTCTGAAAAAAAAGTATGGTTTCCCGACAATATTCTGCGCACGCTGAAGCACCTCGCCAATGACGTCAAGATACAGGTGTTCATCGAAAGCGACTGTCCGCTGTGCAGGCCTGTTGCGGAGACCGCCATCGGCCTTGCATTCGAGAGCAGTTCTATTCATACGGACATTATTATTGCCAGCGACTTTCCCGAACTGATCAAAAAACACAATATTAAAACCCTTCCGAAAACCATCTTCGGGCAGAACCTGAACATGGACGGCCATGTAACGGAAAGCGAATTCCTCGAAATGATCTTCCAGGCCGAAGGCCTGAAATCCGGGCCGGACAGGCGATGCCTGGTCTGCGGGAACCCTTCGGAGGACGCTATTTGCCCGAGTTGCAGGACCAAGATCCAGGCAGAGGCCATCCAGCATAAGCTAAAAACGGAAAAAATGTAACGACCGCGGCGAGGTCTTCAGTGAAGCAGGCTCTGTTCCAAGAGGCGAGAGAAAAAAGCAACGTGCAGTGCAGCCTGTGCAGTCATCGTTGTCTTATCCCGCCGGGGAAACGCGGTCTTTGTTCTGTGCGCGAAAACCGTGACGGCGTTCTGTACAGCCTCGTGTATGACAAAGTGATCGCCCGAAACGTCGATCCCATCGAGAAGAAGCCCCTGTTCCATTTCCAGCCCGGAAGTTATTCCTATTCAATTGCTACTCCCGGCTGCAACTTCCGCTGCAAGCACTGTCAGAACGCGGACATCTCGCAGCTTCCCCGCGACCGGGGCGGGATGATCCTGGGAGAACCCGTCAGCCCCGCGGAACTCGTGGCCGCCGCGCTCGCCGCGCACTGCAAAAGCATCTCGTACACCTACACCGAACCGACAATTTATTTCGAGCTTGCCTTCGATACGGCCCGGCTCGCCTCGGAAGCCGGACTCAAGAACGTCTTCGTAACGAACGGCTATATCACGCCGGAAGCCCTCGGCGTTATCAGGCCCTTTCTCCATGCCGCGAACATTGACCTCAAGGGATTTTCCGACGAATTTTACCGGAATGTCTGCGGAGCACGGCTCGGACCGGTGCTGGACGCCATCAGGCTGTATAAAGAATTCGGCATCTGGATCGAGATCACGACCCTCGTGATTCCCGGGCACAACGATAGCGACGCGGAATTGAATAAGATCGCGGAATTCATCCGCTCCGTGGGGCAGGACGTGCCGTGGCATGTAACCCGGTTCCATCCCACCTATCAGCTCATGGACCAGCCGCGCACGCCGGTTGAGACCCTGAAACGCGCGCGGGACATCGGCCTCGCAGCCGGGCTCCGGTATGTCTATGAAGGCAATATCCCCGGAGAGGGGGAGGAAACAGTCTGCTGGAGCTGCAAAAAGACGCTCGTAAAGAGGATGGGGTTTGCTGTTGAGCAAAATGAAATCCGAGACGGTATGTGCCGATACTGCGGAGCTACGATAGACGGGGTATGGGGATAGTTTCGAATTAAAAACAATTATCGCCACGAAGACTCGAAGACTCGAAGGAAGCCCTGAAATCGATAGCCGGTTAAGAATGAAATTCTTCTCAAAATGGCAAGCATATTTCGCAGAGTCGCAGAGCGCGCTGAGAAGTGATTAAAATCCTTGCTTGAAAATCAAGACTTGAGGTTTTTGATGTAACTCCGCGTGCTCTGCGAGAATCGTCTTTTGGTTCCGGCTTGTCCGGATTATGTTCTTAAACCGTAAGATTTCTCTCTCTTTCTTCGTGTCTTAGAGCCTTCGTGGCAAGTTTCGGTCCAGCGAGTCCCGTCTACCTTATTTTTTCTCCTCGCCGGGACCAAACGTGTACTGATACGCGAGGTATGCCGAGAACCTGTTGTCGCCGTTTATGTCGCTTCCCGCGGACAAGAGCACATGGTGGTCTTCAGTGATATTCACGATCGCGCCCAGATTGAAGCCTACCCGGGACCTCGCATCCTCCGCATCTTTGGTCTGTGTGAACAGTTCGCCGCCGAGGGTCAGCATTTTTGACATTTCACGCTGGACTTCCCATCCGAAGAACCAGTAGTTTTTGTTGCCTTCTCCAGGGTTGCGCCACCACCCGCCGCCACCGTATGTTGTCCAGGGGCCCCAGTTCTTTTGCAACCAGAGGGGGAGGAAATATCTCGTATGTCCGGCCCCGGTCCCCTTATCGCTGTCGCCGGTGGGCGCTTCTAGGAGGGGGAAGGCTCCGACCATGAAGTGCGAGTCTTCGTTGTTCAGAAAGCGATACTTGAGGCCGAACTCCGTATCCCCGTAACCATACGACATGGCTTCGCCATGAAGCTTGTTATAGGAGAAGGGCGCGATTACATGAAACTGCGTATTGGGAGCAATACCGTAGTTTATTTCAATTAGCGGCGCGGCGCCGGATGTTACGCTGCCGGACGCCGTGTCCTTGTCCTTGGCAAACTGCGAGCCGATGTAAAACTCACCATGTTTATATTCAACGGGCTCCGGATCGTCGGTGACAAAAGGCGGTCCCGCCCAGGACCGTCCCAGACTGATGAGCAGGACGCTTAAAAGCGCCGCAGCCATCATTATCAGGCGCGGTACGAAGCTGAGGCCCCGATACGGTCCCGGCTTACCGAAAAGGTTCGATGAGTTTTTCTTTTTCATAGGCCACTCCTTTCATAGGTGTTTATATAATTATAGCATGAAAGGTTTTTTCGTTAACGCCTGAACGCAGGATTCCTTAAACCCAATACCGGACCAAGCCCACGAGAAACACCAGAAACACCGGCAGGTACAAATACCGGTAGGAGCGGGCCATGTCCGCCTTGAAATACTTGATCGTTAGGAGCAGGCAGAGATGCGTGGGCGAGAGCATCACGCCGGCAAACCCGCTCGCGAAAGCAAAGGTAATCGAGCCGACGTCAGGGGCCCCGCCGAGCATGGCCGTGATGATCGGAAACGTAGCGCCCACGAAACCGACGGTGAGCCCGGTTAACAGGCCGACGATAAAAGGGAGCGCGAACAGAATGACGCCGGTCGGGAGTCCGCTCTGCCTGAAAAAAGCGGGCAGGGCCTGGATGGCCCCCGTGGCTTCGAGCATGCCTTTAAACACCATGATGCCGACGACCATGAGCACGACGTTCAGCGATACGCTTTCGCGCAGCGCGGTCCATACCTCCTTTACGGAATACCGGTAGAAGAGGAGCAGGGAAAGCACGACTATCGACATGGCAACGGCAAGCTGCAGCTTAAAGACGACTACGAGGACGATCGAGGCCAGGATCGGTATCAGCGTCACCACAAGTGTTTTGATCTCCTCTAGGTCCCTTTTCCCTTCAACCGGGCGGTGTTGCAGACCCCGGAACCCGAGGAGCGCTCCCACACCCACGACCGCCAAGGGCAGGGGGAGTTGGTACGCCAGAAATTTGTTGAGAGGAATTTTCGTGATTGCCACGGCAAGCACGATGCCGGGATACAGCGGCGAGACATACTCCCAGATATGCCGGAACCAGTAGTTGATGAAGGTTTTATGTTCCGGTCCTATGTCCACATCAGCCGCGGCCTCCTGCACCATGGGCGCAGAGAAGGCCGCCCCGCCCGCGGACGGGAGCAGCCCGATCACGCCCGGCAGCACGGCCATGGCAACACGCCGGTCCCGGGCCACATTCACGACGGCCTCCATCATGCGTTTCAACACACCCCGTTTCCTGATGATGTTTTCCAGGACCATGATGAGCATCAGGCCTATCACGAGGTTGAGCGTCTCCGCGTCAATGCTCGAAAAGAAGACGACCTTGGCCTGTTGGACAGGGCCGATGCCGTACAAAGCGCCGAGGAACAGAGCGCCCACAAGCATAACGAGCCCCAGGTTCCAGCGCAGGCGCAGGAACAATACGATAAGAGCAAAAGCCGCGCCTATTTTCATCAGGTCGATCATCGAAGATAGCCTTCTCCCAAATAGAATATCACTGCGGCGCGAATAGAATAGCGGTCCATGTTCCATTCCTCCGGAAGTTGCTGGAACGGAGCTGAGGAGCGGATAGCGCGCACGGCCTCGTCGTCGAGGATTTTATAACCCGACGATTTCAGCACCTCGACTCCCCCGATCGAACCGTCTTTCATAATGTCGAATTTTATATAGAGCGTTCCCTGGTAGCCCGAGATGGCCGCAAGTTCGGGGTAATGGAGCACGCTCTCGACCTTGATTTTGAGCCAACGATTGTAGGAGATGAATTTGAATTCATCCGTGTCGAGCGTGACCGAGTCGTCGCCCGGTTTTTTTGCCGGCATCCCCTTGCGGGCAAGTTCGTCTATGTCCTGTTGGGTCAGAAAAGGGAGCGGTCCGGTCTCCTTGGTGACGCGCGGCGCGCCTTTACCGGTTTCTTTGCCCCGCTCCGCCCCCTCCGGCTTTCCGATACGCGGCAGCATTTTGGGAAGTCTGACCTCATCACTCTTTCCGAACTTTTTCGGGACCGGGAGCTCATTCGGCGGAAGCGTCCGTTCCGGGAACAGACGGCTGGGGACCGGGGGCGGCTGCTGTATCGATGGCAGCTTTTTGAGCGTCTGCTGCGGCAGATTCACGATTCTGACCGGTAGGAACAGAGGCAGTTCCGAGGGCGCCGACTTGAAGAGAAACGCGGCCGCGACAATCAGCAGCGCATGAAGTGCGATGGATATGAGCAGGGAGAGGCCCAGGAACTTTGGAGCATATGCGCGAGGGATCATAAGCTTTTCAAAAAAAAAGGCGCGTGTTTTAGCGGAAGCAGGATGTTTTGGTCCGAATGTTCGGTCATTCCCGTGAAAACGGGAACCCAGTTTTTAAGCAGTTACTTATCCTGGATACCCGTTTTCGCGGGCAAGACGATCGAGACCATCAATATTTCGCTTTTATCGGCGTCCGGTTTGTATTTTCGATTTTTGCAAGGGTTTGTTTTCATGCCTGCTTACAGGCGTTTTTGCATTTTATCCGAGAGTTCCCTCAGGAGCGTCAGGATGGCCTCGGCCTGCTGCGGCGAGAGACTGCCCATGCCGCAAGAAGGGGTAAGCAGACATTGACTCAGCATCGTTTTTCTCGCGATGCCTTCTTTTTCCAGCCGTTGCAGGCCCCCTTCCAAAATGGCGACGAGTTCATCGGCAGTTTCGGTCCCCGAGAACGCGCCGGTCGGCACAATGCCCCACGCGAGCGAACCGCCACGGGCGTAGAATTTTTTAATGTCGCCGGGGTACAGGAGGACCTTGTCCAGGTACCCGAACGCGTCGAAGTTCACGATGTCCACGCGGGTATTGAACAGCAGAGGCCAGTCCGCGTTGCCGCAGCAGTGGATGCCGGCAATGCCGTCCAA
>JBGPUS010000024.1:0-17991 GCA_041491325.1 Nitrospirota bacterium
TATGACGGAGCGGGCGGACTCTTTCTGGATCGACATGGCGCTTAAGAACACCGCATCGGCCCAACGGAGGTCAGCGTCCGCCAGCCGCTGCACGTTCATATCGACAAGACGCTGTTTCCATTCCGAAGGGAGCAAGGCCGCAACCGTCAAAAGCCCCAACGGCGGAAGACTTGCTTTTTTGGATATAAATTCCAGCGCGTATTGAAAGCTCCAGAAGGTGGTGGGGTATTTTGGATACACGAGCAGGATCTTCATGTCGGTTCCTCCATCCCTATTATAACTGATCTAAAAAAAACGCTGCCATACGAAAGTATCTAAAATGTAGGACGTACAGAGCGAAACGTTTCCAGTATGCGCGATTGAGGGCTGAAGGAAGGTCTTTGAGCCGCATGCTCTTGACAGGCCCCGTGATTCGACGCTATTATTGAAATAGAGACAATACCTGTCCTGTTATTTTTGGATGCGTACTATGTAGCGCAAAGAGGAGGATCATAATGTTTACCCTATTGGGAGCAACCGGCAACGTCGGCGGCAAAATAGCCGATATCCTTATCAAAAAGGGCAAAAAAGTACGGCTGGTAGCCCGTTCCGGAGAACGGCTGCGGAAACTTGTCGGCCCGAATTCGCAGGCCTTTGCAGGCGATATCACGAACACCGACTTTCTCGCAAAAGCCCTTACCGGGAGCGATGCAGTGTTTACCCTGATTCCGCCGAACGTAAGGGCCTCTGATTTCATGGCTTATGCCAGGACCGTCAGCGAGAGCATAGCGAAGGCCCTCGAAACAACCAAGGTCAAATACGTCGTGAACCTGTCGAGTTGGGGCGCCGACCTGACCGAGGGCACGGGACCTATTCTGGGCCTGCACAATCAGGAAGAGCGTCTGAACCGGATAAAAGGGCTGAACGTGCTGCACCTGCGTCCGGCCAATTTCATGGAAAACTCACTCATGAGCATCGAGCTGATCAGGTCCAAAGGCATCAACGGAAGCGCAACGCGGGGAGACCTCAGGTTTCCCATGATCGCCACAAAGGACATTGCTGAAATTGCCGCCGACCGTCTTTTGAAATGTGATTTTTCCGGCTCGTCCCTTGAGGCGCTGTTCGGTCAACGCGATCTCAGCATGATCGAAGCAACGACGATCATCGGCAAAAAGATCGGCAGTCCCGATCTACGATATGTGATGTTCTCCTATGACGAGGCGGAGAAAGCGTTCCTCGCCGCGGGGCTGTCTTCGGACATGAGCAAAAAATATGTGCAGATGGCCAAGGCGCTGAATGACGGCCGTCTCTATGGAACGGTCAAGCGCTCCACGGCGAACACTACATCGACGTCCTTCGAGCAGTTTTGCGACGAAGTGTTTGTGCCTCTGTACATGCAGAAAAAAGCGGCTTAAGGCCGCTTTTCCTCTCCGTGAAAGACCGGGCGACAAGGGAGACGACGGGGAAATGGACCGCCTAGACTACCGATGCGTCCTGCGACGCGGGCAAATGCACGTCCACGACGGTACCCTCGTCCTTCCGGCTCGATACGTCTATGGTGCCGTTCATTTTCGCAAGCAACTTTTTGACGATGACCAGCCCGAGGCCGGTGCCATGGACCTTGCTGGTGTAGAACGGTTTAAAGAGATCGTTCAGTTTTTCATGGGATATGCCGCAGCCGTTGTCCGACATCCGGATATGGACTTCGCCGTCATGTCCGCCCACCGAGATGGTCACGGCAGGGTTCTGGCGTCCGTTCAGGGCGTCCGCTGCGTTCGTCAAGAGATTAATCAGCACTTGCTGGAGTGCGCGCGGGTCCGCGTAACAGGACTCCGCGCCCTTCTCAAAGGAGATGTTGATTTCCACCCCCTTGGCCCTTAAATCTTCCCCTGCAAGAGAAAGAAATTTTTCCATGAAATCCGGCATGAAAATATTTTTCAGCTCGAGTTTCTCGAACATGTTGAAATTTTTCAGGCTTTTCAGAAGATAATCAATCCGGGAAATCTCATTGAGCGCCCGATCGAGGTAGCCGTCAATTGCCGTATCGTCGATCTTTCCGAGCTTCGCCTTGAGGATGCTGAGGGTCATGTTGATCGTATTAATAGGGTTGCCGATCTCATGCCTGACTCCCGAGAAAATATAGCCGATGTTGTTCATCATATTCACGGATTCGGCGATGGATTCAAGCCTGACTTTGTCCGTAACGTCGCGCTTCACGGAAATGTAATTCGTGACCGTGCCCGACAGGCCTTTGACCGGAGAGTAGGTACAGTCTTCGAGATACAGGGACCCGTCTTTTTTCTTATTGAACATCCGCCCGATCCAGACGCCGTCGCGCCTGAGCGTATCCCGCAATTCCCGGTAGAAGGCCTCGTCATGCTTGCCGCTGTCGAGAAGATGGAGCGTGCGGCCGACCGCTTCATTCTTCGCATAGCCGGTAATCTGCTCGAACGCAGTGTTGACGTATTGGATGTACCCTCGCGCGTCCGTGACGACTACGGCGTCGGGCGTCGACTCGATGGCCACGGCAAGCAGCGCCCGTCCCTCTTCAGCGCGTTTCCGGGCGCGACGGACCTCAACGTCGCGGAGCTCGCGCTCCACGGCGGGAACAAGCCGGGTAAGGTTGCCTTTTATAATGTAGTCATGCGCCCCGGCTTTCATGGCATGGACAGCGATGTCCTCGCCGATATTGCCCGAAACGATGATGAACGGCAGGTCGAGTCCGGATTCCCGGAGCACGTTCAAAGCGTCGAGGCCGCTGAACCTCGGCATGACGTAATCCGAAATAACGACGTCCCATTCGCGGTCGCGTAGCGCGGAACGCATGGCGAGCGGCGCTTCGATTCGTTCGTACGCCGGCTCATACCCGCCTTGCCGCAGCTCGCGGGTCAGCAAAAGCGCGTCGTCTTCGGAATCCTCGATTATCAATACACGTAAGGGTTTGGTCATTTGTTTTCAGGACCGAGGACTGAGTGCTGAGGACTGAGTGATAAATCACGTTTCTCGGTCCTCGACGCTTTCTCCTCAGTTCTCGCTTTTCGTTGTTTGTCCACAGCTGATCTGAGGCCTCCAACAATTCTGCCGACTTCCTCCGCGAGGGTCATCAGATCGTCAAAGGACTCGCGACTGACATAATTATTATCTACTGCCACGTAAAGTTGAGACCGAAGTTCCGCGCAGGACGCTTTTGCGATTGAAAGAAACTGATGGAACTCTCCTCGTCCGCCTCGCTCAAAGCCTTCGGCAATGTTTGACATAATCGAAACGGCAGCCCTCTGTATTTGGTTCGAGAGTCCAAAATCCTTCGCAAAGCCGCCATCGCGGCATACACGGTAAATATTCTTCGTCAGGACACGCGCCTTTTGCCATGCTATTAAATCTTCAAAGCGTTCCGCTCTTATCATGCCCAGTCCTCATCACTTCCACCTCAGTCCTGCCCCTTACGGCGCCTCATTCAAAATCAGCCAATAGAGCCCAAGCTGTTGCACGGCTACGGCAAACTGGTTGAAGTCCACGGGCTTTCGAATATAGCTGTTCGCCCCCAGTTTGTAGCTGTCTATGCGGTCTTTATCCTCGCTCGACGTGGTCAGGACCACGACCGGTTGAAGATGCGTCCGCTTATCGGCGCGCAAACGTTGCAGCACCTCAAGACCATCCATTTTCGGCATTTTCAAATCAAGCAGGACCACCTGGGGAAGTATCGCAGTATCACGGCCAGCGAATTTTCCTTCGCCGAACATGTACTCCAGCGCCTCCACACCGTCCTGCGCCACCACCACCTCGTTCATGATATTGTTTTTTTTGAGCGCGCGTAGCGTGAGTTTCACGTCGTCCGGATTGTCTTCTGCCAGTAAAATGACCTTGTTCTTCATTCGTGCTCCTTTGCTTTTTTTATTTGATGCAACAACGAAACAGAACCGCCGAGAGTTATTTGCTATTGTATTCATTTCGGCGGCAATGTCAAAACATAATTTTTTACGCTCAGGACAGGGTAAAATAAAAAGTAGCGCCTTTCCCTACTTCGCCTTCCGCCCAGACGCTGCCGCCATGAAGATGGACGATCCGCTGCACCGTGGCCAAGCCGATGCCCAGTCCGGGAAAGTCGGCCGTCCCGTGAAGACGCTGAAAAGCCGTGAACAATTTGTTCGCATAGGTCATATCGAACCCCGACCCGTTGTCTCGCACAAAGTACGCCGTCTTCCCTTCATTCTGCGTCAATCCGAATTCGATCCGCGACTCATCACGTTTCCCCGTGAACTTCCAGGCGTTCTCAAAAAGATTGTCTATGACGGCCCTCAGCATCGCGGGGTCGCCCTTTATTGTCACGCTCTCCGCGATATCGAACTCCACCCTCCGATCGGGCTCCGATTTTGCCAATTCGTCTGCCGCGCTTTTTGCGAGTGCGCTCAGGTCCACCTCGGCAGTTTTGATCTCTCCGCGTGTCAAACGCGAGAGATTCAGCATCGCGTCGATAAGCTGCCCCATTTTCACGGCGCCCGCGCGCACGCGCTCAAGGGAATCCTTGCCCTCGGCGTCCAGTTTGTCGGCGTAATCCTCAAGGAGTGCGAGGCTGAAACCGTCTATGCCCCGGAGCGGCGCCCTGAGGTCATGAGACACGGAATACGCGAACGCCTCGAGCTCCTTGTTGGATGTCTCAAGCAGGGCCGTGCGTTCGATCACGCGTGTTTCGAGCTCTTGGTTGAGCTTTTGAATTTCCTCTTCCGCTTGCTTTCGCTCGACGATTTTCCAGACCGAATCCATCAGGAGCGTCATTTGGTTGATATCGCTGTCGGTATAATCGGTGGGCCTGTTGGCAAAGCCCGTAACGGCAACAATGCGCCCTTCGCTGAAGACCGGCACGCTGAAGAAGCGAAGCAATGGAGTGTGGCCTTCGGGATAGCCTTTTTTCAAGGGATGGGGCGCGGCAAAATCATTGAGAATGACGGGCTTTCGCTGCCTGACCACTTCGCCCCAGATGCCTGTTTTTTCCAAATGGTAAATTGTCTGCGGGTTGGCAATCGTGCATTCAGCCATGACGTCTTTTGACCACGCGTGCAGAATGAAATCCTGTGTATCTTCTTCATAAAAATAGAGGTAGCCGAATTTACTGCCGGAAAAAGCAATCGCCTCGTCAAGCGCAAAATCCAGCAGCTCCCGCAACGACGCGGCGGGGTATTGCGAAATCTTTAAAATCCCGGCGGTGCGCGATTCGTCGAGTTTGGCGATCCCCTCCGCTCGTTTGCGCTCCGTGATGTCACGGGCCGCGGCAAATACGCCCACGGCATTTCCGGCTTCGTCGCGGTACACTGCGGCATTGTACAGCACCGGAGTAATACGCCCGTCTCTTTTCCTGATTTCCAGTTCGTAGTCCTTGACCGAGCCTTCCTTGAATGCCCGAACGTACCCGGCCTTGGCCTTTTCCGGATCCGTGAAATAATCGGAAAAATCCGTGCCGATGAGTTCGCCCCGGGACCGTCCGGTCGCCGCTTCCGTGGCGAGGTTCACGTCGGTAATCTTACCTCCGGCGTCGATGGTAACGAGGGGATCGAGGCTGGCCTCGATCAGGCTCCGGTGGTAGGCGCTTGTCAGTATTTTTTTCTCGGCCTGCCTGCGCCAGGTAAGGTCATGAACAAGGGCCTCCGTCATCCTGTCAATGGCACGCGAAAGTTGACCGACCTCGTCTTGTGCATCGGTGCCGACGCGGTGGACCAGATTGCCCGCGGCAACGGCATCCGCGCCTCGCTGCAAAGACACGATGGGATCGGTCATGGTTTTAGCGATTACCGCTGCCGCGAAACCCGCGAGCAACACGATGAGGACGCCAACAAGGATAACAACGCTTTTTAACCGGGTAATCTGCGAGAAGGCTTCTTTGGTCTCGATCTTCGTAACGAGCCCCCACCGGAGGGACGGGATATAGCGCCAGGCGGCCAATACCTCCCTGTCTCCGTAGTCGAGAGTAACTCCCGAGCCATTTTCTCCCTGCACCGCTTTCTGCGCGGGCATTCCTGTTGTTGCGCGAAATGACGCTTTTCTTTTCAATACGGCGTCGGGGTCATGACGCAGCGGGCTCAAAAACATCACCGCGTCTCCTTCTTTCCGGGCAATCAGCACCTCGCCTGTTTCACCGAGACCGGTGGTGTCGGAGATGAATTTATAAATCGGTCCCATGTCGATTTCAATGACGATCTCGCCGATAAACGCGCCCGAGAAATCGAACAATGGCGCGGCCCCGATCATTTCCAGGCGATCGTGGAAAGACTTATTTCTGAAAACATCGGTAAAGTAAATTTCTTTTGAGGCTTTCCTGAAAAAATCGACTTCGGGCAGGGTTTTACCGATATGCACTTTCTCCGAACTGTTGCTTGAATAGACGATCCTCCCCGTGGGGTCCGTGAGTAAAACGTTCAAATAGGCATAGGCCTTTTGAAATTCCTTTATTTGCCTGTCCAGGTCTTTGAGGGCTGTACCGCGGGACAGGTCCGCCCCCTCTTGCAGCATCCTGTTTAGTTTCGGCAGATTTGTCCTGATATTATGAAAACTTTGGGCAGCCGTTATGCCGCTTGCTCTCTCGCGAAAAAACGTTTCGATTTTATCTTTTTTGAGGTCGGCGATATTGTTTAACTGCGCGATCCTGACCTCCGTAATCGATTTTTTTGCGTCCGAAAATACAAAAGTGCCGAACAGCAAGACCGGCAATAATGCGAAAGACGTCAATATGAGAAGCAGTTTAGTTCTGATCGACATGAAAATTCAGCCCTGAGAAAGTAGTTTTGCGGCGCAATAAGTATATCGTTCTTAACGCATTCAAGCAAGTATAAAATGACCGTTCGCCCTTTTTTGGCGCAGCGGGAGAGGTCAAGCCCCCGCGATAACGACCCTGTTCTTGCCTTCCCGTTTTGCCTGATACAGGGCCTGGTCCGCCATCGTGAGCAAACCTTCGGCGGACACTTCCTGTTTCGGGGCCGCGGCGGAGACGCCCATGCTGATCGTAACGCGGACGCTTGCGGCGCCTGATTTGGGAATCATTTTCAGGGCTTCTATCCGCAAGCGTATCTCTTCCGCTATTTGCCCTGCCTCATTTACCCTGGTCATCGGCAGCAGCAGCACAAACTCTTCTCCCCCGAATCGGGCCGCGAGATCACCGGCCCTGCGCACGGCTGTTTTAAAAACAAGCGCGACTTTTTTCAGGCATTCATCACCCTCGAGATGGCCGTAAGTATCGTTGAATCTCTTGAAGTCGTCGATATCCGCCATAATGATTGCCAGAGAATACCCGATGCGCTGGGCGCGTCTCCATTCGCTCTCTATCGATTCGTCGAACGAGCGGCGGTTGGCAAGCCCGGTCAGTCCGTCGGTTGTAGAGAGCGTGCGCAACGTTTCTTCGAGCCGGTATTGCTCGGTAATGTCCCTGAAGATACCGCAGTATTGCATGATTTCGCCGCGCTCGTTTCTGATGGCGTTGATGGTCGTTTCCTGCGGATAAATCACCCCGTTTTTACGACGGTTCCAGAAATTGCCCTTCCACATGCCGGTTTCCCGGAGCGTCTTCCACATCCAGACATAGAAGCTCGCGTCTTGTAACCCCGATTTGAGGATGCGCGGAGTCTGGCCCTTGACCTCGGCTTCGCTATACCCGGTTATCTGCTCAAAAGCCTTGTTTACGGACTGGATCACGCTGTCCTTATCCGTGACCATAATGCCTTCCGTCGTGCTTGCAAAGACGGCCGCGGCAAGCCGCTCTGCGCTTTCCGCCTTCTTAAGCTCGGTGATGTCGCGCGCAATGTTCGAAGCGCCGACGATCCTGCCGGTAATATCTCTGACCGGGGATATGGTCACGAAAACGTCGATCCGGCGTCCGTCCTTCCTGATCCGCACGGCCTCGTAGTGTCCGACTTGCTCTCCCGAGCCGACCCGCTCAAGAATGCGTTGAAAATTGTCCGGCTGTTCGGGCGATGTCAGCAGAAAAACAGGCTTCCCCACGACTTCTTCGGCGCTATAGCCGTAGACTCTCTCCGCGCCGCGGTTCCAGCTGATAATGACGCCGTCAAGGCCCATTCCGATAATCGCGTCGTTCGACGAAGCAACGATAGCCGCGAGCTGAGAAGCCTCCTGGAGAGCACGCTTTCGTATGGTGATGTTCCGGATTGCCGTTATCACCATGGTCCCTTCCTCGGTCATGAGAGGGCTCAGGCTAATTTCAGCGGGAAAACTCGTCCCGTCTTTGCGGCAACAGAGAAGGTCGCGCCGGTCCCCCATGGGCCGCGCCGTGGGGTTCTTGAGGTACTCGTTTCTCGATAGCACGTGCTCCCGGACGGAAGCTTCGGGCACGAGCAGCTCGATAGGCCGGCCTTGCAATTCTTCCCTCAGGTAGCCGGTCATTTGCTGGAAGTGGTCGTTGACCATCACGATCTCGCCGCGACTATTTACGATGACCATGCCGTCCGGCACCGACTCGAGCAGCCGCCGGAAAAGCTCCACGCTGCGCCGCCCCGACTCCTCTATTTTTTTGCGGTCGGAGACGTCTTCGGCAATGACGATAATGCCGCCGATGCTGTCGTTCTTGTTCTCTTCCTCGAACCACGGCGCCGCCTGCCATTTTATCCACTGCGCGGAACCGTCTTCGCGAAGGAAAGAATCTATTTCGCGAGCCTCCCGTGCGCCGGTCAGGCAGCGCTCATAAACTTGTTTCAATGGAGTGCTCGTCCGGGGAAAGACCTCATAGTGACTGAGACCGACGACATCGTGGCCGGGTTTGCCGAGAACTTCGAGCCAGCGCCTGCTGGCCGTGATATAATGCATGTCGCGATCGAACATTGCCGCGGCCACGGGCGCATGGAGGACGAAAATTCGGAGTTGCGTTTCGAGGGGGTTCTTGCTCCGCTCTTCAGGGCTGAGGGGCCGTGTCTCCGTACCGGAGACGCCGTTGTCCGAAGAACGCGCGGCTGAATGCGCGAAAGGCTTTCGGGAAGCGGAGCGTTTTTTCGGCTTTGCCGTCGTTTTTTTCATGGCTTCAATCCGCCGCCGGAAAAAGCGGTAGCAGTCTTATGCCCCGTGCATGCAGAACAATCAGGCGCTCTATTGCCTGGGCGGCATCGGGACCAGAATGCCGACGGTCCTGCTGTCCTCTGAAAAATACTCTTGCGCGACCCGCATCACGTCTTTTTTGGTCACGGAGCGAATCGTTTTGACGTAGTCCGCAAGCAGACGCCAGCCGGCGACGGATTCATACTGTCCCAGGAGCATGGCCTGGTTAAAATTGGAGTCTTGTCCCATGATGAAGGCCGCCTCGATCTGGTTCTTGGCCTTCTGAAGCTCTTCATCCGAGACTGGTTCTGTTTTTAACTTATTAATTTCTCCATACAGCGCTTGTTCCACTTCTTCCGTGGTTTTCCCGGGCATGACACCGGCATACACGATGAACAGGTTGGGGTCTTTCGATACGTCGTCGTAATCGCCGCCCGCGTAGAGCGCGACCTGTTTTTCATAGACCAGGGACCGGTACAGCCGGGAACTCTTGCCCGAGGAGAGAATGCCCTGCAGGACGTTCAGGGCATACGCGTCCGGGTGCGTTATGGTCGGCGTTTTATAGCCCGCGAAAACCGCGGCAAGCTCCGCGGGTCTTTTTACGACGACCCTCCGTTCGCCTGCCTGTTTGGCTTCCACGGCAGTCACCTTCGGTACCTCGGGGCCGCGGGGAATCCCGCCGAAATATTTTTCTATCTGGGGAAGAAGTTTTTTTGCGTCGAAATCGCCGACGATCACAAGGGTCGCGTTATTCGGCACGTAATAGGTTCGATAGTGGCGATAAAGCTCGTCGCGCGTAAGGCTGCTGATGTCCGACATCCAGCCGATCACGGGCCACTGGTACGGGTGGGAGCTGAACGACACCGCCATCATCTGCTCTTCCATGGCGGCGGACGGATCGTCATCCGTTCTCATGCGGCGTTCTTCTTTCACGACATTTCGCTCGGAAAGAAAATCCTTGGGATTGAGGAGGAGGTTCCGCATGCGGTCCGACTCAAGTTCGAGCGACAGCCCGATGCGGTCCGCTGCGAATGTCTCGAAATAGGCCGTGTAATCCCGTGAGGTAAATGCATTGTCGTTCCCGCCGTTCCGTTGGACGATCTGCGAGAACGTTTTCGGGCCGTGTTTTTTCGTGCCCTTGAACATCATATGTTCGAGCATATGGGACAGCCCGGTATTTCCCAGACGCTCGTTGCGCGAGCCGACCTTGTACCAGACCTGAAAGGTCGCCACCGGCGCCTTGTGCTCTTCCTTCAGAAGCACCTTGAGCCCGTTCGCAAGGACCTTCTCCGTCACGTTCATTTCCTGGGCAAAAGCCGGCAGCACTGAATAGAACGTGACCAAAACCGCAATTACTATCTTACATAAGATGTTCATAGCTTCTCCTAACCCGGAATAACCAAAAACAACACAAGCGCAAATTCTTGACACTGATACCAAAAGCAGGCGCTTCTAAGCGACGACTGATAAGACCATGAAAAATCAAGATACTTCATACGGTATCAGTGAAAATCAGTGTCAAAACAGTTGTCTGATATTTTGCGCTTGTTTTATCGAGCTCCCGTATGTCCGAACCCGCCCCCGCCTCGCTTGGTCTCGGACAACTCGTCGACCTTCTCGAACGTTGCCGTCACAAGCTTGGCAAACACCAGCTGCGCCACCCGGTCACCGCGCCGTATCGTAAACGGAATATCGCTGAAGTTGAACAGGATGACACCAAGCTCGCCGCGATAATCCGCGTCGATCGTGCCTGGAGCGTTCAACAGGCCGATGCCGTTCTTAAGCGCGAGTCCGCTCCGGGGCCGTACCTGGCCCTCGTACCCCGGAGGAATGGCTACCGCAATGCCGGTGGGAACGAGCTTCCATTTCCCCGCTTCGAGCACCGTATCGTCGTCCACCGCGGCATACAGGTCCACGCCCGCGGCATGCTCGGTCTGGTAGTGAGGGACGGGAAGACCCTCCGCGTTTTTCAACGATGCTATGGAAACGATAAGCTCATTACTCATAAGATAGTTCTGGCTCCTGACTTCTGTCTTCTGACTCCTGACTTTTTATATGTCCAAAACTGAATCCGGCACATCTGCCCTGGAAAGCGGCCCGAGTATCGCAAGAGAAAGATTTTCCTTTACAAACAACTGTTGCGCCAGCCTCTGCACCTGCTCTTTTGAAACCTTCTCCACACCCTTGATGATGTCATCCATGGACAGGTATTTGCCGTAGTAAATCTCCTGCCGCGCAATCCGGCTCATATGACTGTTGCTGCTTTCGAGCGAGAGGACGAGGCTTCCCTTGACCTGGTTCTTTACCCGTAATTCCTCGGCAGGCGTTATCCCCTCTTCTTTTATTTTTTTCAATTCCTTCATCACGAGCCGCGCCGCCTCGAGCGCGCTCGATGGATCTGTGCCGGCATACACCGTAAGCAGACCGGTATCGCGATAGGAGGTCACGTAGGAGTAAATGGAATAGGCCAGCGCATTCTGCTCGCGCACCTCTTGAAACAGGCGCGAACTCATGCTGTTTCCGAGCACGGTGTTAAGCGCCGATATTACGAAGCGGTCCTCATGGGTATAGTGCAGGCCTTTACAGCCGATGCACAGCTGCACCTGTTCGAGTTGCTTTTTCTTCACAAGCACAGCCTGAGTGAAGGCCGGCGCAACTTCACTCTTCGGAATGCCGGACCGCGAGAGCTTGCCGAAACTGGCGTCCAGGAGTTCGACCAGCCGTGCGTGCTCGAAATTACCGGCCACGGAGATCACGATCTCTTTCGGGCTGTAATAATTGTCGATATACGCCATGATGTTCTCGTGTTTAAGCGCTTTGATGGTGTCCTTGGTCCCGAGGATGGGTCGGCCGAGGGAATTGTCCGGCCAGACCGTGTTCGTGAAAAGCTCATGGATGTAGTCGTCCGGTGTGTCTTCGACACCCTTGATCTCTTCAAGAATAACTTTGCGCTCCTTCTCCATCTCCACGGGGTCGAACTTGGAACCGAGAAGGATGTCCGACAGTATGTCGATGGCCACGGGCAGATGCTCATCCACCACTTTGGCGTAGTAGGTGGTCGTCTCCTGCGACGTGAAGGCGTTCATTTCCCCGCCGATAGAGTCCATCTCGATCGCTATGTCCTTCGCGGTCCGCTTCTGCGTGCCTTTAAAGAACAGGTGTTCGATGAAGTGCGAGATGCCGCCGATTTCCGGTGACTCATGGCGGGACCCCACCTTCACCCATACCCCGATGGATACGGAGCGCGACTTGGGAAGAGTTTCGGACACGACACGGATGCCGTTGGAGAGCGTATCTTTTCTATACATGTTTTCTCTTTCTTAAAACAAAAATCAGCCACGAAGACTCGAAGTCACGAAGAATTCCTTTTCAGGATGTACACTTAGTGCCTTCGTGGCGAAGGCGTTTTAACGTATCTGCTTTATTTCTCTTTCTGGTTCTGCCCGGCGTGTCCGCGTTTCGTCGCCCATTCCTGGATGATTTTCTGCGACAGATGGCTCGGCACGTCCTCATAGCCGAAAAACTCCATGGTGTACATTCCCCGTCCGCTCGTAAGAGAGTTGAGCGACGGCGCATAGGTCAGCATCTCGGACATCGGGACCAGTGCCTTAATCGTCTGGCCGTTGGCCTGGGGGACCACGCCCTGGACTTTGCCGCGGCGCGAGTTGAGATCACCGATCACGGCCCCGAGCGCGTCGTCGGGGGCCACCACTTCCACGCTCATGATCGGCTCGAGCAGCACGGGCTTGGCCGCTTCAACGGCCTTCTTGAAGCCCATCGAAGCAGCGACCTTGAATGCCATTTCAGAGGAATCGACGTTATGATAGGAGCCGTCGTAGAGTTTGACCTTGATGTCAACCATGGGATATCCGGCAAGCATGCCGCCATGCATTGCCTCTACCACGCCCTTTTCAACCGCGGGAATATACTGCCTTGGGATCACTCCGCCCACGATCTTGTCTTCAAATACAAACCCGGTTCCGCGCGGCAGGGGCTCGATCTCAAGCCAGGCATCACCGTACTGGCCGTGGCCGCCGGTCTGCTTCTTATACTTGCCCTGCGCGCTCGCCTTGGCCCGGATGGTTTCCTTGTAGGGGACCTTCGGGGTCTTCATCTTCACGTCCACCCCAAATTTTCTTTTGAGTTTCTCGATCGTCACTTCGAGATGTACCTGTCCCATGCCGGAAAGCACCATCTCTTTCGTCTGGTCGTCAAAGGCAAAACGAAGGGTGGGGTCTTCGTCCAGCAGCTTGTGAATACCGATGCTCACCTTGTCCTCGTCTCCCCGCGTTTTCGGTTCGATTGCAAAGGACATTACCGGGTCGATAAAATTCGAGAACTCGAACACGATCGGCTGGTTCTCGGCGCACAGTGTATCGCCGGTGAGGGTCTCCTTCAGCTTGGCGACAGCGCCGATCTGACCCGCGGAAAGGGCCTGCACGGAGACCTGTTTCTTGCCCTCGACATGAAACAGGGAACCGACTTTTTCTTTTACCTGCTTCGACGAATTATAGATGGTGGAATCGACCTTGAGCGTTCCCGAAAAGACCCGTACCATGGAGAGTTTGCCTGCAAAGGGGTCAATAACGGTTTTGAACACGAGGCCGGAAAACGGCTCCTCGGGGGAAGGCTTGCGTGTGCTTTCCTTGTTTGTCTTCGGGTCAGTGCCTTTGATCGCAACAATGCCGGCGCGCTCAACAGGAGACGGCAGGCACATAATAACGGCGTCCATGAGCTGCTGAATGCCCATGTTCCCTACCGGGGAACCGCACAGGACCGGCAGAAGTCCGCCGCCCAAGGTACCGTGCTTGAGTCCGCCCATAAGGTCTTCCTGAGAAAGATCTCCTTTTTCGAGATACTTTTCGAGCAGGCTGTCTTCGGACTCCGCGATCTGCTCCACGAGTTTCTTACGATACGCGGCCGCGTCCTGTTTCATATTTTCGGGAATGTCTTTTTCCTCGACCTTGCCGCTGTTGTCTTTGGCAAAATAGAGGGCCTTCATTTTGATAAGATCGACAACGCCGCTGAAGTTGCTCTCTAGACCGATGGGAAGTTGCAGCACGAGGGCGCCTTTGCAGAAGTATTTCTCCATGTCGCCCACGGCGCGGAAGAAATCGGCCCGCTCCTTATCGAGCTTGCTCACAAAGGCAATGCGCGAGATCTCGGAATCGCAGGCAAACTTGTAGATCTTTTCGGTCTCGGCTTTGACGCCGGAAATGGCGGAGACAATGAGCACGGCGCCGTCCACGGCGCGGAGGATGCCTTTGGTTTCTTCAAGGAAATTGATGTAGCCGGGGGTGTCGATGATGTTGATCCGGACGCCCTTCCAGTCCGTAAATCCGAGGGCTGAGGTGATGGTGATCTTGCGGGAGATCTCTTCGGGCTCATGCATGAACACCGACGTGCCGTTGTCGACGCTGCCCTGGAGGTCTACGGCGCCTCCGGCAAAGAGCATGGCGTCGGCAAGCGAGGTTTTGCCCGCGGACCCGTGAGACAGGATGGCGATATTGCGGATTTCCTTGACCTCAGCGTTTTTCATAAGACACTCCTTTATGGATAAATTTGTATGTTTATCTTATGAACTACCAAATCTCGGACTTAATCTTCCCGCCCTGCTTGATAAGCACATCAACAACAGCCTCATTGAAGAAGTTGCTGGAGCTCCGGACCTCCTCGTCCACCATGCTCTCGTAATATTTTTTCCCTTCCGCAAGCTCCTCCGTCAATACCTGAAAAAGAGTGTCCTTCTCGATGCCCTCCTTGACCTTGGCCTGGTTATACAGGACAATGTCCGAAAGGATGGTCCTCGCGAGTCTCTTTGCTTCATCAGGGTTTTTGATAACTCTCATAGCGTATGTCCCGCACGGCAATCATACTCCGATGGCTTGCTACTCAATACCATCCAATCACCTGCTTATAATAACCACGTTTGGAGCTTGGGAATGATTATTCGTGCTTGTTCTAAATTTGTCATTTGAAATGTGGCTGTTTCATCCTAGTATTTCGACAATCACCGGCTTGTACTGCTGTGTCTTTTCAACTTTTTTATTATACATCCGAATGAAGATAAATGAAACAAACATACTCGCCATGCCCGCGATGAACGCCCACAGGTCTGAATTTGCTTCGCCGGCGTATCGCGTAGCCAGGTTCTTTGCAACGATTGCGCCGCCCACAAGGGCGGCCATGGGAACGCCGTAGAGAATAATGGACGCTTTCAGATACATTTGCGGAGCGAGGACCACTTTTACCTTCTGCCCCTTCACCGCTCCGAGCGGATTGGTCGCTTCCATAAGGGATTGGTCGGCGTCTTGAGGATGGCAAACCCCCGCGGCCGCGCAGGCTTCACACGCGCTTTTTTTCAGGATAGCTACCTTGGCAAAATCGCCAACAACTTCAACGACGATGCCTTCTTCTTCGATCATACCTGGGAATTTCCCTGCCCCTTTCACGCTTCATCACTTCAACGCTTCAACCTCAGTTTTTCCGCTTCGCCCTCAATAGCTTGTATTCGATGCTGTCCACCAGCGCCTGCCAGCTCGCTTCTATAACGTTCTCGGACACGCCCACGGTGCCCCACTTATTCTTGCCGTCTCCGGATTCGATAAGGACCCGCACCCTCGCTGCCGTGCCCTCGGCCGCGGTCAGGACCCGCACCTTGTAGTCGAGGAGCCGCATGTTCTCAAGGCCTTTGCCCGGGAAATATTTCGGCAGTACTTTGCGAAGCGCTTTGTCCAGCGCATTCACCGGGCCGTTGCCCCAGGCCGCGGTATGCTCTACGTTCCCATCGACTTCGACGGTAACCGTGGCCTCGCTCACGGGATCGGGATCGACTTTCCTCTTCTCCGTCAGAATGCGGTAGTCGATCCGGTCGAACATGGCAAAAACCGACTGATACGTGTGGCTCGCGCGAAGCATCAGCAGTTCCAACGAGCCCTCCGCGCCTTCGAATTCATATCCTTCGTTCTCAAGCTGTTTGACTTTTTTCAGTATCACGGGGAGTTCGGGACTGCTCGCGCTGAGCGGGATGCCCAGTTCAGCGGCCTTCTGGAGAATATTGGTTTTCCCCGCCATGTCGGACACCAGGATGCGCCGCCTGTTTCCCACCAGTTCCGGAGCGATGTGCTCGTAGGTCAGAGTGTTCTTGGCCACAGCGTCCGCGTGGATTCCTGCTTTATGCGCGAAGGCGCTGTCTCCGATATAGGGCTGGCGTTTGCGGTGGGGCATGTTGGCCAGCTCATCCACGTAGCGTGATAACTCACGGAGCTTTGCAAGGTTCGCGTCGGAAACGCAGTCGATGCCCATTTTAAGCTTCAGCGCGGGAATGATCGAGCAGAGGTTGGCGTTCCCGCACCGCTCGCCGTAGCCGTTTATGGTCCCGTGGACTTGAACGGCCCCCAGCCTGATCGCTGTCAGCGAATTCGCGACGGCCACTTCGGAATCATTGTGCGCGTGAATGCCGATGGGCGTTTTAACCTTTTGTCTTACCGCCGTAATAATTTTTTCGAGCTCGTGGGGAAGCGTGCCGCCGTTCGTGTCGCACAGAACAAGACAGTCCGCGCCCGCGGCCTCCGCGGCGAGCAACGCCTCGACGGCATAAGCGGGATCGGACTTATACCCGTCGAAGAAGTGCTCGGCATCGAAGAAGACTTCGTCCATGCGTTTCTTGAGAAATGCGACGGAATCCGATATCATAGCGAGATTTTCCGGCAACGTGGTCTTTAAGGCCTTGTACACATGCAGGTCCCAGGACTTGCCGAAAATAGTCGCGACCGCGGCTCCGGACGCCGCGAGCGCCTTCAGGCTCGGGTCTTCATTGGCCTTGAGTTTTGCGCGACGGGTGGCGCCGAACGCGACGAGTTTTGCCTTCGTGAGCCTGTTCCGGCGCATCTCTTTAAAGAACTCCGCGTCACGCGGATTGGAGCCGGGCCACCCGCCTTCGACGTAATGCACGCCGAACCGATCCAGTTTCCTCGCCACCCGGACCATGTCCTCGACGGAAAAATTCACGTCTTCGGCCTGGGCCCCGTCGCGTAGTGTAGTGTCATATAAGTAAACAGTCTGTTTCATCCGTAATTGGTTTTCCTTAATCTGTTCCGTTGCCCCTTGACCCTGGACCCTTGCCCCTTGACCCTGGACCCTTTGCCCCTGGACCCCGGCCCCTGCCTCTCACGCCACCTTATCCATCTTGAACGTTTCGTGCAACACTCTGACCGCGAGCTCCGAATACTTTGCATCGATCACGCAGGAGATTTTTATCTCCGACGTGCTGATCATCATGATATTGATCCCCTCTTTTGCGAAGGCCGCAAACATCTGCGCCGCCACGCCCGAGTGCGAGCGCATACCCACGCCGATGATCGATACCTTGGCAATGTCTTCCTTGATATTTACACCCTTGGCGCCGATTTCCGCGACGACCTTTTTCATGACTTCCATGACCTTTTTAGAATCGGTCTTGGGCACCGTGAACGACAGGTCCGTAAGCCCGCCTTCGCCGATGTTCTGGATGATCATGTCAACGATGATGGTATTGTTCGATATCTCGCCGAAGATTTTCGCCGCTACGCCTGGCTTGTCCGGCACGCCCACCACCGTTATTTTCACTTGGTTTTTGTCGGATGCAACGCCGGACACTACTACATTCTCCATATCAGGATCCTCCTTCGTTACCAGGGTGCCGGGGTTATCGTTGAAGCTCGAAAGCACTCTGAGGGGAACATTGTATTTTTTTGCAAACTCCACGGAACGGCTCTGAAGCACCTTGGCCCCGAGACTCGCCATTTCGAGCATCTCGTCATACGAGATTTTGTCGAGCTTCCGAGCTTGCGGCACCATGTTCGGGTCCGTCGTATACACGCCGTCCACGTCCGTATAAATGTCGCAAAAATCCGCCTTAAGCGCCGCGGCAACCGCTACTGCCGTAAGGTCCGAACCTCCTCGTCCGAGGGTAGTCACGTCGGAGTGCTCATTGATCCCCTGAAA
>JBGPUS010000025.1:0-17815 GCA_041491325.1 Nitrospirota bacterium
GTAAGAGACGCTGCGGGCCCGACAAAGCTTATGACGGGAACAGCCTTATTATGATATAGTTATAGTAATGGAGAATTAGATAGCCGTCCTTTTTTTAACGCGCTCTTTCGCGGCTCAGACGACGTTTTCAACGGGCATGAAAGATGAAACCCCAAAAGTACGCTCAAATCCCTGATGTCAAGTCCTATCAGATCGGCGTAAGCCGCCCTCCCCTCGATGTCGAAGACCTGCCCACACCCGAAGAGGTATTCAGGATAAAACGCGTCGGCTTCGCGGAACTGATCTTTTTCATATTGGGGCCGGCCGTGATCGCGGTGAGCCTCGCCGTCGGAAGCGGCGAGTGGATGCTGGGGCCGCTCGCCGTTGGGCAATATGGATTCAAGGGTATCGGCTGGGTCATTCTAGCGTCGATCGTACTGCAAACGTTTTACAATATTGAGCTGGCTCGTTTCACCCTAGCCACGGGTGAGCCGCCGGTCGTGGCCTTCGGACGCACGCCGCCGGGTTATTTGCTCTGGGTCCCTCTGGCGCTGTTTTGCTTCTTTCTGGCTTTTATTCTGGGCGGATGGGCGGTCAGCGCCGGCAGCAGCCTCTTTGCTCTCTTCACGGGCAGGGCCAACCTGCCGCACGAATTGGAAACCGTTCGCATGCTCGGCGTGGCACTTCTTTTGACTACATTTCTATTCGTGTTGTTTGGTCGTAAAATTGAGAGGGCGCTGGAGATCAGCCAAGGGATCTTCATGACTTTTGTTCTGATCAGTCTTGTGTTGGTAACGCTGGCCGTGGTCCCGATGGATTATTGGGGCCAGGCCCTGGCCTCGCTCGTTACTCCGGCCGCGCCGCCCAAGGGAACCGACCCGTCGCTCTTGGGAGCGTTGGCAGGATTTGCGGGCCTGGGCGCGGGCTTGAACTTTATGGTTATCGGCTACTATCGCGATAAAGGATATGGAATGGGACATAAGACCGGGTATATGCCGGGACTGATAGGCGGAAAAAAGATGGAAATTCTGACATCAGGGAAAATTTTTCCGGAAGATGAAAAGAACGCGGCACTATGGAAGCGCTGGTTTCGCTACCTATTGATAGACCAATGGGGCATCTTTTTCACGGGGTGCTTGATCGGCATGCTGATGCCTTGTATTCTGGTCGGATATCTGTCGAGCTTGCCGGGAGCAACGCATCCGGACAGGGCCTCTATCCTGGTGTATGCCGCGCTCCAACTGGGCCAAAAATACGGTCCGGTCCTGTTCGGGTGGGCGTTGCTTATGGGCTTCTTTATTCTTTATACAACGCAAATCCTTATTTTGGAAGCATTGACGCGCAATGCCACTGATGCTGCTTACGGCGTCAGTGCCCGTCTCCGAGAATGGATCAAGCATGATTCTCGCCGGATATACTACCCGTTGATGTTCGTGCTGGTCATCGTGATCAGCGTCATGATCCACCTTGCTCTGCCGGTGGACTTGATCGTTACCTCGGCCAACCTGACGAACCTGGCTTCGATGATTTTCCCCCTGGCGATGATCTATCTCAATCGGCAATTGCCGAAGCCCGCCAAAATCAAATGGTGGTCGTATGTGGTTTTGGGGGCCAATGCTGTTTTCTTCGGTTTCTTTTTCATAAACTTTGTTGTTGTAAAACTGACCGGGGCGCCGCTGGTGCGGTTCTGAGCTCGGAGGCAACCATGCCTGACCATGAAACCATAACCACTTCCCGCGTTGATTCCATCCGTACCCGCCTCATCCTGGCGTTTGTATCGGTTGTCCTCGTGCCCATGATTTCTATCAGCGCCATGCTGGCCGTTTCGACGTCCGAAGGCGCGCAGGCGCATTTAGCCGCGCAGCGCAAAGTTCAACAAGCGCCGACCGAATCCGTCCGGGCCACGCTTGTGTTGCTGGCTGTCGACGCGAGTGTGGCTTTAGCGGCCATCTTAATCGCGGTATTCGCTTCACTCAGCGTTACTCACAGCATTGCCATGCCGCTGGACGACTTGTCCGAAACAGCCGCCCGGATAGCGGCGGGCAACCTGGAGTTGACCGCGGAGGTGAAGCGCAAAGACGAGATCGGCGCTCTGGCCCAGACGTTCAACTTCATGACCGGCCGGCTCAGGCAAACAATGGAGGGTCTGCGCAAAAGCGAGGAACAATACCGAACCCTGGTTGAGAACATAAATATAGGCATCTACAGGAATACCCCCGGCCGGGGAGGGTTTCTTCAGGCAAACCCGGCCATTGCAAGAATATTCGGATATAATTCCGTCGAGGAATTTATGGGAGTATCCGTAGCCGGTCTGTATCTCGACCCTGAGGACAGAAAGCATTTTCTTGCAGAGGTTCAGCGGCTCGGCTCGGTGAAAAACAGCGAACTGCAAATGAGAAAAAAGGACGGGACACCCATATGGTGTTCAGCTACCGCCGCCGCGCACTTTGACGAGCACGATGAAATCATCTGGATGGATGGCGTCATTGAGGACATTACCGAGCGGAAACAGGCAGAAGATGCCTTGCGTGAGAGCGAGGGGAAATACCACACACTCGTTGACAACCTCACGGTCGGCGTTTATAGGACCTCGTTTGACGGCCGCTTTCTCCAGATAAATCCGGCTATGGCAAAAATCTTCGGCCATGACACGGCCGAGCAGCTCATGAAGACTCCGGTAAACAACATCTACCAAAACCCGGAAGACCGCATGTTGTTCTTCAATAAAATTCGCGCCAAAGGAACGGTCAGAGACGTGGAAATCGCGATGCGGAAAAAAGACGGGACTCCCATTTGGGCCTCGCTCAGCGTGACCGCCCAGTTCGACAAACAGGGCGAGATTCAATACGTAGACGGCATCCTGGAAGACATCACCGAGCGCAAACGGACGGAGGAAGTGCTCCGGAAAGCCCACGATGAATTGGAAACGAGGGTCATAGAACGCACCTCGGAACTTTCAAACGCACATGAGCAGCTTCGTCAACGGCACGCGGAAACCTCGATTCTTTACAGAATTTCCTCAGTCATCAGCCAGACAATACAGATGGAGGAAATGCTCGCGGAAGTCTTGAAGGCCTTGGCCGGATTTGATCTGTTTATGATGGAAAAAGGCGTAATATTCATTATTGAAGGCGAGCGGATGAAACCGCTTGCTCACGTAGGGCACTCGAAAGCATTTATGGACCTGCACAAAGACATGAAGATCGGGGATTGTCTTTGCGGCACTGCCGTGAAAACAGGAGAAATCATCGTGTCCCCGGATTCCAGGAAAGACTCCCGACACACCATGCTCAATCCGGATATGCCTCCCCATGGCCATGCCATTGTTCCGCTAAAAACAAAAGACACGGTAGAGGGTGTCTTGGAACTGTATACGCCCGTAGGCCTTGAGTACGATGAGGACAAAATAAAGCTGCTGCAGTCGATTGCGAACCAACTGGGAATCGCGATCGAGAATACGCGGCTCTATGAGGCGACAAAATCGCTTTCGCTCCACGATTCGCTTACCGGGCTGTGGAACCACGAGGAGATACACCGTATCCTGGACCAGGAGCTGGCAAGGGCCGAGCGGGAAGAGGCCAGTGTGGCCGTGATCATGGCCGACCTTGACCATTTCAAGAAGGTCAATGATACCTATGGCCACATGGCGGGAGACGCGGTGTTGCGCGAAACCGCCGCGCGAATGCGTTCCCTGGTGCGGCCGTATGACGCCGTGGGCCGCTATGGCGGTGAGGAGTTCATCCTCGTCCTGCCCGCATGCGACGGAACGCACGTGGCCGCGGTTGCCGAACGGTTGCGTAAGCTTATAGGAGATAAGGAGATAAACACGCCGGAGGGGGTGATCCCGGTCACGGTAAGTCTGGGGGTTGCGGCAAGCGATAAGGGAAAAAGACGGGACCAGGAATCCCTTGTCCGGGCCGCGGACTCGGCCCTCTACCGGGCGAAGAAGAACGGACGCAACCGCGTGGAAGCCGCTTCCGAAAGATAGCATCATTCCGGCGAAAACGCGCTACAATTGAAATAGGGTCGCCTTTCTCCGGGATAGAGCATGGCGTCGGACCTGCGCTCTCCTATCGTAAGGTTTCCTCGAATACGGTTAATCTATCCTGAACGAAACCTGACCCCATAAGCATTATCCAAAAAAGAGCTGTTGGACACTGAAGAACCGGATTAACCTATGATAAAGGCGGATTAATCCAGAAACAAAGCATTCGCCTTTTAGGTGAACTGATAAAAAGAGAAAAATCCGCTGGTATCAGTTTTTTATCCGCTTTTATCCGCCTGCGCCCGGCGCTTACGAGTGTGCGCGCGAGCGCAGGGTGCGTCAAATGCCGTTTTTAGGATTATCGAGCAAGCTTTTTAAAAGGCATGAACATGAAAGGGCGAGCTACTCATAAAAAAACCAAAAACACCGGCATGGGTGCATCGGGAGCCTTCACGCCGAACCGGACCGTGGTCCTCCAGGCGCTTGCCGCGCAAGCAGCCATCTCGCTGGAAAACGCGACGTTGTATGAGTCTTTGCGAAACAGCGAGGAGCATTACCGTCGCATCGTGGAGACCGCCAGCGAAGGCATCTGGCTGCTCGACACGCATGCCCGGACCACCTACGTCAACCAGCGCATGGCCGACATGCTCGGGTACACAGTCCAGGAAATGACAGGCCGTCCCGTGTTCGATTTTATGACCAAAGAAGCAGGGCCGGAAGCGCGGGACAACCTCGGGCGGAGACGGCAAGGGCTCGCCGAACAGCTTGATTTTGAATTTCTGCGCAAGGACGGTACCCCTGTCTGGGCCTCGATCTCCACCGCTCCCATCCGGGGAAGAGACAATGAATTTCTGGGCGCGCTCGGAATGATCACCGACATCACCCGACGCAAGCGGGCGGAACAACGTCTGTCGGCCCAGTACGCAGTCGCCCGCGTGCTGGCTGAGTCCGCCGCGCTGACCGATGCCGCGCCCCGGCTCCTGCAAGTCGTCTGCGAGAATCTTGGATGGGCATTGGGAGAGTTCTGGAGCATTGACCGCGGCGCGAACCTGCTTCGTTGCGCGGAAACCTGGCATGCCCCCGCCATCAACGCAAGCGAGTTCATTGCCTTTTGTCTCCGGACCGGTTTCGCCCCGGGCGTGGGACTACCCGGCCGGGTCTGGCGAAGCGGCCTGCCGGAGTGGATTCCGGACGTTGCAGCGGACGCGAACTTTCCGCGGGCCGCGATGACCGTGAAAGCGGGTCTGCGCGGCGCCTTTGCGTTCCCGGTCTTGCTCGGAAACGAGCTCCTCGGCGTAATGACCTTCTTCGTCCGCGAGCTGCGCGGGCCCGACGAGGAACTGCTCAAGATGCTCTCGACAATCGGCAGCCAGATCGGCCAGTTCATCGAGCGCAGGAAGGTGGAAGAGACGCTGCGAGAGAGGGAGCAGCATTCCCGTTCACTGCTTCGTTTTTCCAGGAGACTACAGGAAGCGCAGACCTATGCCGAGGCATTAAACGCGGCGCGCGAAGAAGTGACGACCATCATCGGTTATCAGAATGTTTGGGTATATCTTTTCGACGAGGACAGAAAGCACATGAAAGCGTTCATGGCTTCGGGAGCACTAACGGCGGCGGCGCTGGAGGAGTACTCCACGCTCACCCTAGAGGGAGATCGGATGCTCCAGGAGATTGCCGAGGCAAAGGAGATTGTAGTGGTCAAGGATGCGCGGACCGACGAGAGGACCAACAAGGAGATCGTAGCAAAATTGGGAAACCGCACGATCGTAAACGTTCCGATCTTCCTATTCGACAGGCACCTTGGTTCTCTGGGCACAGGCACGTTTGCCGACGAGGGTATGCGAATGCCCACGAAGTCCGAACAAGAGTATCTTTCCGCGATGGCAAGTCACATGGCAGTGTCGCTTGACCGAATCCATTTGCTCACTAAACGCAAACGCGCTGAAGAAGCGCTCTTGGAGAGCGAGGGAAAGTTCAGAAGCATTGCCTCCTCGGCGCTCGATGCGATCATTATGCTGGACCATAACGGGCGAATCTCTTTCTGGAACGAAGCCGCGACCAGGATATTCGGCTTCTCAAATGAAGAAGCTTTGGGAATGGAACTGAGCCGCCTGATTGTGCCCCTGCGCTACCACGATGCGCTCCGTAAGGGATACGAGGGATTCAAAGCGACCGGAGAGGGCCGTTATGTCGGAAAAGTTTACAAAGGCGAGGGGTTGAAAAAAGACGGGACGGAAATTCCGATCGAAGTCTCCATTTCCGCGTTGAAAGTGAAAGATCAATGGACTGCCGTGGGAATTTTACGAGACATTACCGAACGGACTCAAGCGGAGGCCGCTCTCCGGAAGGCGCTCGCAGAACTCGAACAAAGGGTCAAGGAGCGGACCAGGGACCTGTCCGAGGCAAACGTGAAACTGAAGGAAATAGACCATCTCAAGACCATGTTCATCGCCTCCATGAGCCACGAACTGCGGACGCCGCTCAATTCCGTGATCGGGTTCTCCAGTATCCTGTTGAAAGAGTGGGTAGGCTCGCTGAATCCTGAACAGAAGGAAAATCTGGAAGCGATCATGAAATCCGGAAAACATCTGCTGGCCTTGATAAACGACGTAATCGACGTAACCAAGATAGAGGCGGGAAAGGTCGATACGGCCATCGAGGATTTTGAGCTTCACGACGTCCTCTCCGAGGTTGTTTCCACCTTTGCAAAAAACAGTGAAGCCAAAGGGCTGACCCTGACCATCGAGGCTGTCAGACAACTAATGCGCACGGACCGGCGAAGGCTGCTTCAGTCTCTCCTGAATCTCGTGGGCAACGCGGTAAAGTTCACCGACAGGGGGACAATCACCATCGGCGCGTCGCTCGCCGGTTGTCCTCCAGACGAAAAAAATGCGGTTCCCCTACCAAAGGACTACCCCTGCATCGACATTTTCGTAAAGGACACGGGCAGAGGAATAAATAAAGAAGATATTACGAAACTATTCCAGCCCTTTACACGCTTCGTTTCACCGGACAGCACGATCATTCCCGGCACCGGGCTCGGCCTGTACCTGACGAAGAGACTCGTAACGGAAGTTCTAAAGGGTGATATAATGAGTACAAGCAGCGAGGGCGAAGGGAGCGTTTTTATCATTCATATACCGATAAGAATATGAGGCCGCCATGCAGAAAGTTCTCATCATCGAAGACAACAAAGACAGCCTGAAGCTCCTGACGTATGCGTTCAATAGAGGCGGATACGAGGTCATCTCGGCCGAACGGGGCGAAGACGGAGTGGACCTTGCAGTTCAAGATACGCCTGATTTCATCATCATGGACATCAACCTGCCCGGCATAGACGGGCTCGAAGCCACCAGGCGCATCAGAAGTTCGGGAGTATGCTCCAAGGTCCCCATCATCGCCGTGACGTCGTATGCCATGGCCGGGGACCGGGACAGGATATTGAAGGCCGGTTGCATAGGATATTTTGAGAAACCGATAGACCCCTTGACGATCGTGGAGCGGATACGCGGGGTGCTGAATGATGCGAAAAGTGCATAATGAAGAATATGTTTGCCACAGAATGACATTCTTCTCAAAATGGCAAAAAAATTTGCCGCAAAAAAGCACAAGAGACGCAAAAAAGATTAAAATTTTTGTGCTTTTTGCGCCTCCTTGCGGCCGATCCATTTTGAATTTCCTCGGATTCTTCATGGTAAAGGTTCCGGCCTGTCCGGGTTAGGGGTATTCGATGAAGACCCTGGTCGTTGACGACAACGCAAACGAGCGGAAACTGCTTAGAATTAACCTCGAACGGCACGGCTGCTCGGTTATTGAAGCCGCGGACGGAGTAGAAGGGCTCGAGCGCATTAGTGAAGTTTACCCTGACCTGATCATCTCGGACGCTTTGATGCCGCGAATGGACGGCTACCAGTTCTTGAGGAAACTCAAAACGGATAACAACCTGAAAGCCATCCCGTTCATCTTTTATTCCGCAACATATACCGGCCAAAGAGAAGTGGAACTCGCCGTTGCCATCGGGGCGGACGCCTTTATCATAAAACCGAAAGATCCGGACGAGTTCTGGACCGAAATCCTGAGCATCCTGGAAAAGTGCAAATTGAGGCCGCAGCCCGTGCCCCCCGTAAAGCTGATACAAGAAGACGAGGAGTATCTCAGCAGATACAGCAGTATGATCGCCGCAAAACTCGAAGAAAAGATCACGGAGTGTGAAAAGGGCTTTACCGAACTCAAGCGCACGCAAGCGGAACTGGAGCTGAAGACCGCGGAGCTTGAACGCTCGAACGCGGAGCTCGAACATTTCGCCCACGTCGCATCGCATGATCTGAAGGCCCCGCTCATCTCCGTCGGAGGGTTTGCCGCGATATTGCAAAAAAAATACGGGGACAGGCTCGATGCCAAAGGCCGTGAGTATCTTTCCCGCATTATGGACGGAACGACCCGCATGGAGCTTCTGATCAACGACCTCATGTCGTATGCGCGGGTGACCACCCATGCCAGGCCCTTCCGGCCGGTCTCGTGCAACACCGTTCTGGGGGTCGTGCTCTCGAACCTCGGGGCCGCCATCGAAGAGAGCGGCGCCGATATATCCTTCGACGATCTGCCGACCGTGACGGGAGACGAAACACAGCTTATTCAGCTATTCCAGAACCTCATAAGCAACGCGATCACCTACCGGGGACACGGGCCCCCGGAGATCCGGATCTCGGTCAAACCGGTCAGTGACCCGGACGCGCAAGCTGCGATCCGCACCGGTCGCGTTTTGCCGACGGGGCAGACCGCCATGCGGACCGGCTGGCTCTTTTCCATTTCCGACTTCGGCATCGGCATCAATCCGCTCCAGTTCGAGCAGATTTTTAAAATTTTCCAACGGCTCCATACTGATGACTCGAAATATCCGGGAACGGGCATCGGCCTTGCCTTGTGCAAGAAAATCGTAGAGCGTCACGGAGGCCGCATCTGGGTCGAGTCCCAGCCCGGCAAAGGCTCTACGTTTTATTTCACGGTCCCTTGACGGGACCTGATAGCGCGAACATGAAAACCTTGATCGTTGAAGACAACGCAGATGACCGCCGGATTTTACGATACAATCTCGAACAACACGGCTGTTCAGTCCTCGATGCCGCGGACGGTCGGGAAGGGCTCGAACTAGCCAAACTTCATAAACCCGACCTGATAATCTCCGACGCTCTCATGCCGAAAATGGACGGCTACCAGCTCTTGAGGAACGTCAAAACAAACGACGACCTTAAGTCCGTCCCGTTCATCTTCTACTCCGCCGTCTACACTGATCATAAAGAAGCGGAACTCGCCCTCTCCATCGGAGCAGACGCCTTTATCGTTAAGCCGAAAGAGCCGGATGAGCTGTGGGAGGAGATCCTGGGCATCCTTGAAAACTGCACACTCCGGCTAAAACCGGCGGCCCCGCCGATACTGGCGCCGAAAGACGAGGAGTATCTCGGGAAATACAGCGTCATGGTGGCGGCCAAACTCGACGAAAAGGTCAAAGAACTGGGGCAGATACTCAAGGAACGCGAGCAGATAGAAAGCTCGCTCAAACAACAGCTCGGCTTTTTGCAAACGCTGATCGACACGATACCGGACCCTATATTCTACAAGGATGTCGAGGGCCGCTATATGGGATGCAACAGCGCTTTTGAAGCCCTGCTGGGGAGACCCCGGGCCGATATTATCGGTAAAACGGTTTATGATGTCGCCCCCCGGGAAGCGGCCGACCGCTACCGTGAGGCGGACCTCGCCTTGTTTGAAAAACCCGGAACTCAACGATATGAGCGGTCCGTCCCCGACGCGAACGGCGCTCTCCTCAAATTTCTGTTCAGCAAGGCCACCTTCCGCGACTTAACGGGAAACGTCGCGGGCCTGGTCGGCGTGATGCATGATCTTTCAAATCGCGAGCGGTTCGAGGAATCGATACAGGAACAAAAACAATTTGCGGAGAGTTTGCTGGAGAACTCGGCAGTCGCGGCCTTTGTGCTGGACCCACAGCACAAGGTCGTGCTCTGGAACAAAGCCTGCAGGGAACTGACCGGCGTGTCTGCCCCGAATATTGTAGGGACCGGCGACCAGTGGAAACCGTTTTACGACCACCAGCGGCCCGTCCTCGCGGACCTCGTCATCGACGCGACGCCCGACCGGCTTCCCGGCCTCTATAGCGAGTATGCAAAATCCACTCTTGCGCCGAATGCGCTGCACGCGGAAGGCTGGTACCGAAACCTGAACGGGAAGGACCGGTATCTTCTGTTCGACGCGGCCCCGATCCATGATGGGAAGGGCGAGCTGCTTGCGGCCATAGAGACGCTGCAGGACATTACCGAGCATAAGCGGGCCGAGGAACAACAGCGAGACAGCGAGATGAAATTACGCACGATCACGAATACAGCAGCGGACGCCATTGTGATGATCGACGATAATGACAGAGTCACCTACTGGAATCCCGCCGCGAAAAGAATGATGGGTTATAGCGCCGACGAGGTTATGGGAAAGGATATCGCGGTTATTATTCCTCACCGGTATCAGGAAAGGCATAAACAGGCCTTCGCAAAATTTATTGAAACGGGCCGAGTCTCGAAGATAAGAAAATCTTACGAAGTCGAGGCCTTAAGAAAAGACGGCTCTGAGCTGCCGGTGGAACTCTCGGTTTCGGGCGTGCGCATCAACGGAAAATGTTATTCCGTGGGCATCATCCGGGACATCTCCGAGAGAAAGAAACTCGAGGAGCAACTCCTGCAGTCCCAGAAAATGGAGGCCGTGGGACAACTCGCCGGCGGCGTGGCCCATGATTTCAACAATATTCTCTCGGCAATCATCGGATACGGACACCTCCTGCGCATGAAAATGAACAAGGAGGACCCGCTGCGCGTGAACGTGGAGCATATGCTCGAATCGGCCGACCGGGCTGCCCACCTGACGCACGGGCTCCTTGCCTTCAGCCGCAAGCTGGCGCTGAATCCCCGCCCCGTGGACCTGCACGACATCATCCGGCGCGTGGACAAGCTTCTCAGAAGGGTCATGAGAGAGGATATAGAACTGAAAACATCGTTTAAACAAGGACCGATGACCGTCAATGCCGACCCGGGCCAGCTCGAGCAGGTCTTAATGAATCTCGCCACCAACGCCCGGGATGCCATGCCTCACGGAGGCACGTTTACCATTGAGACGGACACGATAGAGTTGGACGACGCCTTTATCCGGACCCACGGCTACGGCTCGCCGGGCATGTTCTGCCTCGTCTCGGTCACGGACACGGGGACCGGGATAAATGACGAAATGCAAAAAAGGATTTTCGAGCCGTTTTTTACGACCAAGGAAGTCGGCCACGGCACGGGTCTCGGTCTTTCAATGGTATACGGCACCATCAAGCAACACCACGGCTATATCAACGTCTACAGTGAGCCGGGCAAAGGCACGATCTTCAGGATCTATCTGCCGCTCATCGAAACGGAAATAGGACCGCGAGACGCCCCCCCGGCCGAGGTCGAAGAACGGCTTCCCGGCGGTACGGAAACCGTGCTCGTGGCTGAGGATGATGACGCAGTGCGGAAACTCTCGCGGGCCATACTCCAAGAGTTCGGGTACACGGTGATCGAAGCAACGGATGGGGTGGACGCGGTTAATAAGTTTACGCAAAATCAGGACACGGTCCAGCTCGTGGTCATGGACATGATCATGCCGAAGAAGAGCGGAAAAGACGCATATGAAAGCATCAAGAAAATAAAGCCCGGCATTAAGATGCTTTTTGTAAGCGGGTATACCGCCGATCGTTTACAGCATGAAAAACTCCTGGCCGAAGGCATGGAACTCATTCCGAAACCCATTTCACCGGTACACTTTCTTAAAAAAGTGAGAGAAGTTCTGGACCGCTAAGACTACGAACCTAGAAGAAGCAGTTATTACTGGTTTCATAATAATCCGTACACTTCCTGCTTTGTCATCCCCGAATGCTTCCATCGGGGATATGGTCTTGCGCCCAGCGGTTACGAGTGCTCCGCGCGAGTGCAGGGTGTTTTAACACCAGATTCCCGGTTAAAATCTCGGGAATGACAACTATTTATGTTGTTTCTGATTTTGCTTTCATCCGCGTTCATCTGTGTTTATCTGTGGTTCCAACCGCCTTTTAAGTTTTAACCTTCCCCAGGAATCCAAGCGCCCATCCCCTGCCCACGGTAATGGCGCCCTGAGGACAAAATTCCTGGCAGCAGAAACAACGGATGCATTCGCGGTATTGTATTTCAAGCTTTTTTCCGCGCGCGCTGATTGCGCCCCGCGGGCAATGGCCCTCGCACACGCCGCATTGGACGCACAAAGCCTGCGCGATTTCCGGCCTGGTTGTTAAGGCGTTCTTAAGCGAGCGGCGGGCCCATTCAGGCAACGGCCATTCAAGATGCATTTGCGGCGGCAGCCGAAACTGCTCGATCTTCACGCGCGAGAGCGGTTCGCCGTGTACGGCAATGCGGTCCGGCCGTGTTTCGCCGAACCCCGATGCCGCGGCGGCACGTATGATCGGGAGTTGACCGGGCGCCACACCCACCATTTGGGCCGATACCACATCCACCGAGACCGCGTCAGCACCCGCGAGCACAACGCCGATTTGACGGGGCACGCCGCTGCCGGGACCGTTCCCTTCCATGCCCACAACCGCGTCCATAATGGTGAGCCTCGGTATGAGCAAAGCGCAGAGTTCCACGAGCATTCTCGTAAAGAGGTCGTGGTTGACTCCGGCATTGAAATGCCATTGGACCTTGCGCTTCCCCGGAACGCACCCGAAGAGATTTTTAACCGCGCCGGTAAGCACGGTCATGCCGTGGGTCTTGAGTTTCGGAAGATTGATAATCGCGTCCGCTTCAATTGCACTGCGAGCTACTTCAAATCGTTGAAACTGCCCTTTGTTCTTGACCGTGACTGCCTCTTCAAAATCCGCAAGCTCTGCGCCTTCATCTTGAATCACTTTGAGGACCCCGGCTTTTTCAGAGACTTTCCGAAGGTCGCCCAGCCCGGGACTATCGCCCACCAGTGCAAGACCGCCCGCTTCCTGAACGAGCCGGATAACCGCGCGCACAACTTCGGGATGCGTGGTCACCGCGGCTTCCGGCAAGGCCGCTTTGAGAAGGTTCGGCTTGATAAGCACGCGCTCTCCGGGCTTAACGAACGTTCGAATGCCGCCGAGCAGGTCCACAGCCTGCCGCACCGCGGCAAGCGTGCGATCCCGGTCGTAATCAGCGCATTTTACCAGCGCTACGGCGGATGAAGGTTTTGTAGTCATAGTAATCATGGTCTCATACAAGTATTGACCTTACACTTTGTGTCGTCCCCGAGTGCTCCTATCGGGGATGTGGTCGTGCGCCCAGCGGTTACGAGTGCTCCGCGCGAGTGCAGGGTGTTTTTACACCAGATTCCCGATTGAACCTTCGGGAATGACACTTTTCATATCGTGGCCATGTAGTTCCTATTTTGATACTGTTATTATGTCGAGCTTGCGAGGAATCCGGCTGCCTCACTATAACAAGATCACGGTACCCTGTCAATTTTCACTTTACCAAACTGACTCGTTAAAAAAAACACGCCGTGTTCTTACAAAAAAAACATATAGCTCTCTCTGTCTAATAAATGATAGAATAAAAAAATTCGCTTCTCCGGATTTCCGGATATTTACGGAGCATGTAAAAATGGCTGACTCATCCTCTTTTCGCCTTCAAGCCGTGGTTTTTGCGCTGGTATCGGCTTCGTTTACGAACATATACATCACGCAGCCGGTTTTGCCGGTGCTGAGCGAGGAGTTCGGCGCGGACCTGGTGCTGGTCTCCCTCACTGTGTCCGCCGTCATCCTCGGGATAGCCTTGTCCAATTTACCCTTCGGCATTCTGGCGGACAGGCTGCCTATCCACCCTATCATTCTTACCGGCGGCGTTTGCGTGGCCCTGAGCGGCTTGCTCTGCGCGGTGACAACGGACCTGCGGGTCCTCATCGCCGCCCGTTTTGTCCAAGGCCTCTTCATTCCCGCCCTAACGACCGCCCTCGCGGCATATCTCGCCAAGACGCTTCCGGTGGAGAGATTGAATGTGGTCATGGGGTCTTACGTATCAGCGACCGTGCTCGGCGGGTTGGGGGGGCGGTTGCTCGGCGGTTGGATTCACCCACCACTCCACTGGCGCTATGCCTTCGTGTCCGCTTCTTTATTCATCCTGATTGCGACCGTTTCGGCTTTGCGGGTGCTGCCTCGCACCGGCGTCGCTGTAGGACTACGGGAAGCTTCAGTCGGCTTCTTCGCACTGCTGAAGCGCTGGGAACTACTGCGTCTCTATCTTTGCGCCGCGGGCGGTTTCTCCATATTTTCGTCTATCTTTAACTACCTGCCGTTCAGACTGCATGCGCCGCCTTTTCAATTCACCACGGGGCTGACGACGCTGGTTTACCTGGTCTATATCGTCGGCATTTTCATGGGCCCTCTGGCCGGTAAAATCAGCAACCGTTTCGGAAGCGGCAGTACGCTGCTCGCGGGTACTGCTGTTTTAGGAAGCTCCCTGGCCCTGCTTCTGATCCCTTCTATTATCGCGGTCATAGCAGGGCTCCTTGGAACCTGCGCCGGATTCTTCACCCTTCATGCGGGAGCAATTGGTTCCCTTAACCGCAAGGTGTCCAGAGGTCACGGCCGCGCAAACGCGCTCTATGTCCTCTTTTACTACACCGGCGGCTGGCTTGGAATTACCGGGACAGGCTTTGCTTACAGGTCAGGCGGCTGGAGCGCCGTGGTATATACCGGTTTAGTTCTTTTACTCATTCCGCTGGCCGCGGGCCTGGGAGAACGCAGGAGCGGGTAACGGCCAGTTGCGCCGCTTGACACGAGGCGTCATGTGGTTTATCTTATCACATCAAATTTGAAAATATCCGTCGTAAAAGTCATACTCTACTGCTGAGGCGCGGAGACACGGAGAAAGGCGTATTGAAAATAATCAGGCTTTTCTCCGCGCCTCTGCGTCTCGGCGGTCAAATTCACTTATTGCGAGTTCACCGGTGATCAAAAAAATTTTACTGATCGATGACGATGCGACGTTTCTCAAGGTGCTCGAAAAGTACGTGGAGAATAAATATCCCGGCCTTGACGTCCTTGCGTGCAATGATCCTCTCCTGTGCCTCTCGTCCATCACGGACGACCTCGACCTTCTGCTGGTCGATCTGGAGATGCCGGGGCTGGACGGCGGCAAGATCCTCTCGTATGCCGTATCAAAGGGTCTCAGCAGGAACCGTATCGTCATTCTCTCGGGACACGACGCCGACTATCTGCACCAACGGTTTCCGCTCGGAAGTTGCCTGGCCGTGCTCAACAAATACGAAGGCGAGCAAAAGAAAGTTCTGGACATGATTTTCAGCTCTTTGCAGCGGAGTTCAACGGACCGGATAAAATAAACTTGTTCCCGCCGCGATGTCCTGACGGCTCGGCTTAGTCTTCAACAGAGTCAGTTCGGTTTTCGCCGTGAACTTCCGAAAGCATGAGGCACGCAGCAGGAGGTTAAAAAAACGAAGGCGAGGAGCGTTAATCCCCGCCTTTTCTTCTTACGCTTCCCGGTCAGGCAGCCAGCTTGGCCAGTCTTGCCTGGAGGATTATTTCTACTCCGGCAAGCGCCACGGACACGGGGCAATCCTTCTTGGCTTCCTCGGCTTTTCCCCTGAAGGTCCGCTCATCGATGCCCGGTACCAGCCCTTCGGTATCGAGCTCTATCGTCGTAATCCTCCAGCCCTGGCCTGTTTTTTCGATATTCACCCGGGCGATAGTATGAATGTTCTCGACCGTATATCCGGCCTGTTCCAGGATCATTGAAAGCGCCATGCTGAAGCAACCGGCATGCGCCGCTCCAAGCAACTCCTCGGGATTTGTGCCTCTGGCTTGCTCAAAACGGGAACCGAAAGAGTAGTTGCCTTCGCACAAACCGCTCCCGACTGAAACCGTCCCTTTGCCGGTCTTGAGATTGCCCTCCCACTCGGCCTCTGAAGTTCGTATCATACTGCACCTCCTCGCGAACACGAGCTATTTTCCGTATAGTTCTATTTTACCACGCATCTTTATCTTCTTCGGAAGTCTTGCCGCGGAACATACAACGAAGGTTGCAATCATTTATAAACTTCAAGGTACTCTACATATGACACAGAGCTTTCCCCGGTGTTGTCCGAATCATTCATGATCGCTATTCGAGCCCGCGCGGGCGGCCCGGCGCCGAAAGCTTTCCGATAATCTTCCAAAATGTTCACGTTCTCTTCCTGCCAGACACCAGCCTTGTCGCGCCCCTTCTCCAGGAAAACCACCATTGCCCTGTCTGTATAAGGGCTCTTCGTGGTCCTTTCCTGATAGTCTTTGTTCGCCCAAACATAGCTGAGGCTGCTGTGAGGCGGATACTCGCCGTACAGTTGTTTCGCCAACCCGTATTTCATCTTCTCAAAAGTTGCGGCGCGCTCCGGCTCATATTCAAACATGACGTAGACGCGGATGGGATAGTCGTCTCCCTCTTTTGTCCTTGCATCGCCTTTGACATATACGTTATCTACTTTCCAGCGCCACCTGGCCCGGGGATACTCGGATACGCTGAAAGAATCCTTGTACATGATCGCCGAGGCCGAAGCCTGGCTCTCGGTTTTGAGATACCGGCGTCCGTTGTCGTTTCCTACGGTATAGACTGAATGGTTCTTAATTTTGGGAAAGTAAACCGGTTTCCAGTCGTCGAGCGTGCGGAAGTCTTCACGAAAAAGTACCCCCTTTTCCTGCGCGGGCAGGATTTCTGCGGCGCTTGACAGAACAAGAACTGTTGTGGCAAGCGCAATTAATACACAAACTAGGCGCGTTCGTTTTAAATCCCCCTTTAATCTCCCTTTTCCAAAGGGGGAAATCTTCTTTACTCCCCTCTTTGGAAAAGAGGGGTCAGGGGAGATTTTTACATTCAATATCGAGTTTGTATTTGCAGCCAATAGAGCGCTCACCTTACTTTGCATTTTAGGGAGACCGATACCATTTCACAAGCCGTTCCGGCGCTACACCGAGCGCGTAGAGAATCTGAAGCAGCCAATTGCGAAGCGTACAATAAACGATCCCCTCACGCTCCCACCGCCGGGCGGAGGTCATGACCTTGCACGGAATAACGCAGATCAGGTCTCCCCGCTTCTTGATCCGGGCCATCAGCTCTACATCTTCCATCAGCGGAATATCCTTGTATCCGCCGAGCTTCTCGAAATAATTGCGGCGAATAAAAATGGCCTGGTCGCCGAAGGGCATTTTCGTCAGGCGGGTGCGCAGGGCCACGTACCATTCGGTGATCCTGAATATACGCCGGTCCGAATCAATGCCCAGCTCGAACGCGCCGCCGACAATATGCTTGTCCTTCATGGCTAAGTTAATGCGCGCGAGGGCCTGCGCGGGGAGCAGGGTATCGGAATGAAGAAAGAGCAGAATATCACCCGAGGCCATTTCCGCGCCCCGGTTCATCTGGCGCGCGCGGCCTTGTCGTGAAACAGCCAGAATCAATCCATTAACAAGGGCCGCGTTTATCGTGCTGCCGGTCAGGTCACCATCTATCACGATTATTTCCGCGCTGCCATCGGGGTCCTGCGCGCGGATATGGGCGACGACCTCGTTGATGCTCCCGGCCTCGCGCAAGACAGGCAGTATTACTGAAACAGCGGGCTTTTTTGTCATCGTCCTTGCTCTGTTTTGGCTTTTTCCCATGCGGCCCGTATCGCTTCAATCCTCTTCCGGTTCACCCCTAAGTCGGATTTTCCGAGCCGGGACGCCGACCGCACATGAATGACCTTGGCGTTCTCATCAATATAAAATTCCACGTCATCAACAAA
>JBGPUS010000026.1:0-17584 GCA_041491325.1 Nitrospirota bacterium
CATTATCCGGGCTTTTGAGGGATCACCAGGTTTCGCGAACGTGCGGGCAGCCGGCCTTTCTTTTCTCGGAACCGGGTGCTCCGTCGAGTAGACCAATCTGGAATTATCTTCTGCCATGTCGTCTTATTTGCTCCTGTTCCCGCCCTGTGTTGATACCGGAACCTACTCCATTTCGCGGCAACGCGCAAGCGGAAAAGTGGATGCGTACATGCGTGGATGGGATAGAAATAGGGTCAAGGGGCAAGTAGCAAGGGGCAGGGATGTGATTCAAGCATTTTCGCGCAAAGCCGCAAAGTACGCAAAGAAAGAATAATTCTAAGAATGGCCGGGTTTAACTGCCGAATATCCATCCCCACCTTAATCCTCCCCTTGAAAGGGAGGAAAATTTACAAACTTCTCCCCCTTCAAGGGGGAGAAGGAGAGGGGGGTGGGACGTCGTCTCTCTTTGCGTACTTTGCGGCTTTGCGCGAGACAGACGTTTGGAGTAAGCGATTTAACTTATTTCACCTGCAAATGTATCGCCGATGACGTATAATAACGAGCTACGGCGAAACAACGGCGCGTCAACAAACGCGACGTGAGAGAGAGGATACGAACTGATGGAAAATACGTTAACGGTTGACCCGGACGACAATGTGACGCGCGAAGCGCTCGCGAAGGTCGGATCTGAGCGAACGCTCCATGAGATCTACGGACTTTTTTACGGAGGCCTGGCCGCGCCCGATCCGGCCGATCCCGAAGAGTATGTGCCGGTGATTTTCGAGGAAGACCCTGCAACTCCTGTTTCAGAAGAAGACGCTGAAAACCTGAAGGACCATCTGCTGGCGCTCTGGAACTTCATTGCTCGCTGGAAGCCGGAGGAGGACCCCTTTTACTTTCCCGAGGGGGACTATCCGGCTACGTATAAGGGCGTGCTGCAGCGCCTGACGGACAATGCCGCGATGGCGCAATACTTCATAGCGGGGCTCAATCTGGGCGGAACAGAAGAAGTCGATTTTTCCGAGGATGCTGTTGATGCGCTGCACGATCTTGAAGAAGTGTCGGCACGCTTGCAGAAGAATATCGCCGTGGCCGAGAAATTGGACCCGGCGGCAGCGGATGATGACCCGGATTCAACGGCAACCATGCTGGATGAGATCGAGGACATCCTTGCCGAGTGTATTGCACGCGTGACCATTGGGCTTAAAAAGGCGAAACGGTAAATGCGTGAATGCGTGGATGCGTAGATGAGTAGAAGCGGGGATGCGCTAATGCGTGGAACTGCTTTCGAGAGGCGTTATGGATTACAATGATATTATGCGACGGTTCCGGTATGCTTTAAACCTTAATGATCGAAGCATGATGGATATATTCAAGCTTGGCGAGCATCCGATGGAGCTGTCCGGGTTGAAAGACCTGCTGAAAAAAGAAGACGAGGAAGGCTTTGTAATCTGCAGCAACAAGGTCCTGAGTTCTTTTTTGGATGGGATCATTGTCTACAAGCGGGGCAAACAGGATAGCTCAAGCACGCCGCCGAAACGATCTGGCCATCAGCTCACCAATAATCTCATCTTGAGAAAAATGCGGATCGCCCTTGAATTAAAAGAGGACGATATGCTCGGCATATTGAAACGCGCGAATATGACTCTATCGAAATCGGAACTGAGCGCTTTCTTCAGGGATAAAGAACATAAAAATTTCAAGCCATGCGGCGACCAGGTTCTTAGAAATTTTTTAAACGGCCTTGCGGTGCGGTATCGAGAGCGGGAGGACTGAGGAGCTGCGGGTTGTAGTTCTTCAGGAAAGCAAGAGAAGCATAAGTACTTTTAAAAGGAGAATTATTCATGGCAATGAAAGTCGAAATCAAGGACAACAAGCTCTATATCGAAATTGATTTGGAAACCCCGACTCCGTCGGCATCCGGCAAAACGCTTGTCGTTGCGAGCACGAGGGGTAATGTTGTCACCACCGCCAAGGTAAACGACAAACCCGTCATCATCGGACTGAATGCCTATATCAAACCTTGAGAGGAAGGGATAAGCGGCCGCGCGAAAATCACCCCGCCTAACCTCCCCTTAGCAAGGGGAGGGACTCATTGCTGCCCCTCCTTGCCAAGGAGGGGTTGGGGAGGCGGTTCAAACCGAAGGCTTGCGAAAGACCGCAAAGTCGGCTTCGATCTGCAACTTCATCCACTGCATATCTTCCGGAGTCGGGCTGCCCGGAACAGGCCAATGACCGCTGCTCTCATACTGCACTTCCTTCTCCGGTGATGAAAAAAAATTTGAGACGCGAAAAGTTTTCTCGCGGAGCGTGCGCACCTTTCCGGCTTGCCCGCTGTTGTTAGGATTATAGCAAAAACAGGGAGCATCCAGAAGGAACGGGTCCGGCTTGACTTTTTACCTCATATTCTGATATTGTGCATACTTAAGTTCTATATAAAAAGGCGAATATCCATGGAAAAAAACGACGAAAACTACGAAGATGAATGCCAGGAAGATTTCATCGCAAAACTCCGGAACACCTTCAAGGACGAGGCCTATGAACTGCTCGTTGAACTGGAGGCCGCCCTTCTCGATCTTGAAAAGGCCCCCGGCGACCCGGAATTGGTCGGGAGAATCTTCAGGGCCATGCACACGATTAAAGGCTCGGGCGCGGCGTGCGGGCTCATCGATATTTCTTCCTTCACCCATGAGCTTGAGACTTTTTTCGACCTGGTCCGCAAAGGAAAGATCATCGTAACGATTCCGATCATTGAGCTGTCCCTCTCCGCGCGCGACCACATTAAAGCGCTGTTCGATGCGTGCTATGGGGGAGGGACCATTGATGAAGAGAACGGTCGCCGGATAAGCGCGTCATTTAAAAAACTCATCTCCGCTGCCGGCAGCGGAGAACCTGAACCGTCATCTCCGGCTGCATCGAATGGAGAGAACGCGGAGGAGCAGGGTGTGATTGAGTCAGAAGACGCGCACCAAAAACCGGCCTCCCGGAAACGCTTCGAAACGCTGCTTGCGGAAATGGGGCTTAGCGCTTCCGAAAATGGGGAAGCGGAAACGGCGGAACAGAGGCGCCGAAACGACTCTTCATCAAGAATACGAGTGGCATCCGAACGTTTAGACAGCCTGGTCAATCTCGTGGGCCAGCTTGTCACGGTCCAGGCGCGGCTCACGCAAACGGCCGTCCAAAGCGGGACGCCCGAGCTTCTCTCGATAGCGGAAGAAGTAGAACGGCTGACCGCGTCCCTGCGCGAGAACGCCATGAACATTCGTATGATGCCGATCGGAACGACCTTCAGCAAGTTCAGGCGCATGGTCAGGGATCTTTCCCAGGAACTCGGCAAAGAGATCGAGCTCGTGACCGAGGGCGCTGAAACGGAACTCGACAAGACGGTCATAGAGCGGCTGAGCGAGCCGCTCATGCACCTTATCAGAAACAGCATCGACCACGGCATCGAGCCCCGGGAAATCCGGGCAGCGGAGGGCAAACCGCGAAGCGGAACGGTGCGCCTTTCGGCACGCCACTCCGGCGCTTGCGTTCTTATTCAAGTCTCCGACGACGGCGGAGGGCTTGACCGGGAAGCTATCCGGGCCAGGGCCGTGGAGCTCGGGCGTCTGCTGCCCGGCGAGACGCCCGACGACCGGCAACTCTTTTCTCTTATTTTCTCTCCGGGGTTTTCCACGGTAAAAGCGGTGACGGACATATCCGGCAGGGGAGTCGGAATGGATGTGGTTAAAGACGTCATCGACTCGCTCCGGGGCTCCATCGAGCTGATGAGCCGAAAGGGGGAGGGCACGACCATTACGCTGAAGCTCCCTCTTACACTCGCCATTATCGACGGGTTTCTTACGAGGGTCGGCGCCGAGCATTACATCTTTCCGCTCACGCTGGTGGACGAGTGCGTGGAGCTTACCGCGGAGCAAACGGCCGAAGGCAACGGCAGGAACCTCATCAACGTGCGGGACGGGCTCGTCCCGTTTGTCCGGCTGCGGGACCAGTTCCAGACCATCGGCAGGCCGCCGGCCATCGAACAGGTCGTTATTACCCGCGTGGAGGACAAGCGCATCGGTTTTGTCGTGGACCATGCAATCGGCGGGCACCAGACGGTGATCAAGAACCTCGGCACGTTTTACCGCGGGGTGGAGGGCATATCCGGCGCGACGATCCTGGGCGACGGAACGGTCGCCCTGGTCCTCGATGTGCCGAGAATGGCGAAGCTCGTGGAGCAGGAAGAGACCGCTGCCGTGAGGAAATGATGCGCGAGAAAAGGCGACCCGGCCTTACGCCGGGCGTTCGGTATTCTGTGTATCGGCCCGACAGGGCGCTTTTGCGCCGGGTTAAACCGTCACGACTTCGTACTGTTCCTGATGAAGGTTGGGGTCAGCCTTGATCACGATTTTTTTCTGAAATTCCTTTTCCAGTTCTTCCACGCCCTGGCGTTCCTCGTCGTACATCATATCCGCCACGAGAGAGTTCACCGTCACCAGGGCCTTTTTCTCTTCCGCGCCCGCAAAGGCGCGCCGAATTTCCCGGAACACTTCATAGCAGATGGTCCGCGCCGATTTGACGTAGCCCCGCGCGTCGCAGTAGGGGCACGGCTCGCACAGGGAACGGCCCAGGCTCTCCCGGACGCGCTTGCGCGTCATCTCGATCAGCCCGATCGGCGAGATGTGAGATATGGTCGTCTTGGCCTTGTCGTTTGCGAGGGCATCCTGGAGCGCCGAATATACCTTGCGCCGGTTGTCCTCACGCTCCATGTCGATGAAATCGAGGATGATGATTCCGCCGAGGTTCCGGAGCCGGAGCTGATAGGCGATTTCGCGCAAGGCTTCGAGGTTGGTCTTTAGGATCGTGTCTTCGAGCGATCTTTTCCCCACATACCTGCCGGTGTTCACGTCGATGGTGGTGAGCGCCTCGGTCTGGTCGATGATGATGTAGCCGCCTGATTTGAGCCAGACTTTTCTGCCGAGGGCCCGGGAAATTTCTATCTCCACCCCGTAGTGGTCGAAGATGGGATCGTCGCCTTCGTACGGCTTCACCCGGCGGCTGAGCTGCGGGATGTAGGAATCGACGAATTCTTTTACCCGCTGGTACTCCCCGGGAGCATCGATGATCATGCGGTCGACATCGCGCGTAAAGACGTCGCGAATAATGCGAAAGACCAGGTCCAGCTCGTTATGCATCAGCGCCGGTGAAGAGGCCCGCTCCATTTTCTTCTGGATGTTTTCCCACAGCCGGGCGAGGAATTCTATGTCCGCGGTGAATTCCTCCTCGCTCCTGCCCTGGCTTGCCGTCCGGATGATATACCCCGTGTTCGGCCTGCGAAGCCGGTTCACGATTTCGCGCAGCCGCTTTCGTTCCTCGCCGTTTTCGATGCGGCGCGAGACGCCGATGTGGTTGACGCCCGGCATCATGACCAGGTAGCGACCGGGGATGCTGATGTAGGTCGTCACCCGGGCGCCTTTGGTGCTGATGGGCTCTTTTGAAACCTGGACCAGAACGTCCTGGCCTTCCTGCAGCAGGTCTTCGATCTGGGTGGCTCGGGCGCGTTTGCGCTTCGGTTCGATCTCGAGTTCTATCCCCTCATCGTCCATCATGGGGGTGTATTCCGAGGTGCTGTCGAACACGTCTCCGACATACAGGAAGGCAGATTTTTCCAGCCCGATGTCCACGAAGGACGCCTGCATGCCCGGCAAAACTTTCATGACGCGGCCTTTGTACACATTGCCCGCAACGCCGCGGTCCTTTTTGCGGTCGATGAAAATTTCGGTGACCAGCCCGTTTTCCAGAAGCGCTACCCGCGTCTCCTCACGGCCTGCGTTTACAATGATCTCAGATGACATGCCGTCTCCTCACTTGGCGGTATGAACCATTGTTTCGTACTAATTCTATATGATGATGAGTCTGATTACAAGGAGTAAAAATAAGCAGTTTTTAAAGCCCCGGTTCCGGCCGGCCGGATGAGGAAAATGCAAATTTCCCGGTGTCTCCCCCTTATGCAAAAGGGCTTATCCCCTCTTTGGAAAAGAGGGCGAGGGGAGATTTTAATAGATGCTAATGGGCACTGCCCTTCTTATTTCACATCCATCGGATTCAGCCAGGCTTCTTTTTCTTTGTAGAACATTCCCGTGCGGTTTATTCTGAATACCACGGCCTGTTCCTTCCCGATGCCGAACAATTGCTCGACCACATCCTGGATCCGGGGTTTTTGCGGGCCCTGGTCTATCAGGGTGATGATCAGACTTTGCGATTCAATCGATTCCGCAAAAACCGCCGACTCTATTCCCGGCCGGATGTCTTTCTGTTTTCCCTCTTTTGTGACGATGATCGAAGCCCGGGCCAAAAAGGATTTCAGCCGTTCCTCCAGAGCATCCGCAAAAACCCCGGGAACGGCTACTTCATAGACGTACCTGCTGATACTGCCGGAAAGTGAAGGGGCTTTTGAGGGAATGATGCGGGCTTCCACAATCCGTATTCCCTCGGGCAAGGTCTCGTTCAGGGCCTTCGTAATCCCGAGCAGGTCGATAAAAGGGTCCGTATCCATGTCGAGGTACTCCGCTTCGCTTTCCATGCCCACGGACAAGGCGGGGCCGAACGAGATATTGGGGTGCGGGTTAAAGCCCTGGGAAAAAGAAACAGGGATCTCGGCGCGCGCCGCTGCCCGCTGAAAGAGCGTTATCAGGTCGAGGTGCGAAAGAAACCGGATGCGGCCTGTCTTCGTAAACTTAAACCTGAGGCGGGTCGTGAGTTCCTGTCCGCGGCCAGGGGACTTGGGTTTCCGGGCGGTAGGGGTCTCACTACGCGTCGGCAGAGCCGTGGAACTCCCGGGCTTTCCCAGGTCCGGCGAGCCGCCGTCCGCACAGCCTATTCCGCACTGAGCGCATTCCACGCGGCAGTTTTCCGTTGTTTCGGCGGCGCGTGCGCTTTGGAGCTCGCGGAGAAGAAACTCCTTGGTAACGCCGGTGTCGACGTGGTCCCAGGGTAGTTCCTGATCGGTTTCGAAGACGCGGCCGGCATAGGCGGACAAATCGAGTCCGCGGAGCTGAAACGCTTCAGCCCATTTCTTAAAATCAAAGCACTCGGTCCATCCGTCGAATCGGCAGCCCAGGCGCACCGCCTCTTCAAGGACTCCGCCGAGCGCGCTGTCGCCGCGCGCAAAGGCCGCTTCGAGCAGGCTCGTCTCCGGGTCGTGGGTCTTGAGCATGATGCCGCGTTTCCGGAGCCCCTTTTGCAGATAGGCCTGCTTTGCGCGTATCTCCTCAAGCGAGGCCTGCCTCGTCCACTGGAAGGGCGTATGGGACTTAGGCACAAAGGTCGAAACGCTGATGTTGAGCTGCACATGCCGTTTCGAGGCGCGTTTCCCGACGGCCAGGAGCTCCTGCGCGAGGCGGATGATGCCGTCCAGGTCTTCATCGGTCTCGGTCGGGAGCCCTATCATGAAATAGAGCTTGAGAGTGCTCCAGCCGTTCTTGAATATGGTCTCCGCCGCGTCCAGGAGGTCCTGGTCACTCACCGGCTTATTGATGACTCTGCGCAAACGCTCCGTTCCGGCTTCCGGCGCAAGCGTAAAGCCCGTCTTGCGCGTACCGGCGATGGCCCGGATCATCTCCGGCGTCAGTGTGCCGACACGGAGCGACGGTAGCGAAATCGAGACGCGGCTGTCCCGGTATTTTTCCATGAGTTCTATGATGAGCGGCTGAATGCCGGAATAATCGCCGGAGCTGAGGGAGGCGAGCGAAAGTTCATCATACCCCGTGCACAGAAGCGATTCGTGAAGCAGGGCCTTGACGGTCCCGGCGCTCCGTTCGCGGTACGGCCGGTAGATTATCCCGGCCTGGCAGAACCGGCAGCCCCGGATGCAGCCCCGCGCGACCTCCACCGAGACCCGGTCGTGGACCGGCTTCATGAGCGGCAAAAGGGGCTTATCCGGATACGGCGCCGCGTCGAGATTGTTTATGAATCTTCTGCGGACCTTTTTTTTCCCGAAAGCAGGAACGTAAAAGCCTTCGCGCAGGGAAAGAGCCGAGAGAAACGCGGCCCGGTCCTTGTGCGCCTGCCTGAGCTCGACGATTTCGTGGACGGCTTCTTCCGCGTCGCCGATAAAAAAAACATCGATGAAATCGGAAAGGGGTTCAGGATTTACTGCGCACGGGCCGCCGGCGATGATCACGGGCTGCCCGTCGTTCCGGTCTTTTGATCGGAGAGGAAGCCCCGCCAGTTCGAGCCCGGTGAGAATATTGGAGAACGAAAGCTCGTATTGAAGCGTGACGCCGATGAGGTCGAACTGCGAAAGCGGCAGATTCGACTCAAGGCTCGTAAGCCGGCGCCCCGAAGCGCGAAGGCGTTGTTCATAATCCGCCCAGGGAGAAAAGACCCGCTCACAGGCAGTGTCGTCCCTCGTATTCAGGATCTGATAGAGGATACGAAGGCCGAGGTGGGACATGCCGATCTCGTAGGTGTCTGGAAAAAAAAGACAGATTTTTGTCTTGATCTTCGAAAGGTCCTTGTGGACGCTGTGGAGCTCGTTATTGATGTACCGCGCGGGTTTTGTCACGAGCGGCAGAAAGTCTTCGAGCATGAATCTCCTTTAAAAGGGGCCGGGGTCCAGGGTTCAGGGTCATGGGTCCAGTGCTTTTGCCGGACCCTGAACCCCGGCCCCTGGACCCTGCCTTTAATAGAACAGCATAAACCGCCGCATTTGTATATTTACGAGCAGGCCCAGAGCGAGAAAGGTCGTAATGACGGAGGTGCCGCCGTAACTCACCAGAGGAAGAGGCACGCCGACAACCGGCGCGATGCCGACGGCCATGCCGATGTTGATGAAGACGTAGAGCGAGAGCATGGCCACGATGCCGCCGGCCATGAGGACGCCGAGGCGATCTTTTGCGTTTCTGGCCGCGTCAACACCGAGCAACAGCAGCATCAAGTACAAGAGTACCAGGCTCCCGGCGCCGAGCAGGCCGCCCTCTTCGGCGATAACGGCAAAAATAAAATCCGTGTGGCGTTCGGGCAGAAACGACATCTGGCTCTGAGTGCCTTTGCGGAAACCTCTTCCGGTGATCTGGCCCGAGCCCACGGCGATTTTTGACTGGTTGGCATGATAGCCGCTTCCGAGCCGGTCCGAACTGGGGTCGATGAAGGCCCTGATTCGGTTCTGCTGATACGGTTTGAGCGACCCCCAGATTTTCTCCCGTACGGGCGGAACGAAGAGGACCAGAGACGCGATCGTCAATCCCGCGACCAGAACGACCGCGACGGACCGAAGGCGCATCCCCGCGAGCAGGACGATAAGGAACGCGGTCAGGAACAGAACGAGCGCCGTGCCGAGGTCGGGCTGCTTCAGCACGAGCATGACCGGAACAAGAACCATGATCCCCGGGATTGCCAGGTCCCTCAAGCCGTATCCGTCGCGCTTCGGGTCCTCGGCAAAGTACCGCGCCAGCGCCAGCGTGATGGAGAGTTTTGCCAATTCCGAAGGTTGGAAAGCAAACGGGCCCAGAGGAAGCCAGCGCTGCGCGCCCATGCCGGTCTTGCCGACCAGCATCACGAGGACGAGGAGCACGAGCGATATCGCATAGAGAATGTACGCATACCGTCCCACGGTGCGATAATCGGGAATGACCGCGAGGAACATCACGACCACGCCGACGGACATCCAGATCAGCTGTTTGTAAAAAAGGGGCGACGGTCCCCGCGACGTGTAGGTCGCGCTGTACACCGCGAAGCTCCCCGCGATCGCGATGGCAAAAATGAGGCCGACCATCCCCCAGGGCAGATTACTGGACCATCTTTGGCTCTGCATTTTTCAGATACTCCTCAATGACGCGCCTGGCCACGGGCGCCGCCGCGCCTCCGCCGTGGCCCCCGTTCTCCACGAGCACCGCAACGGCGATCTTCGGGGCCCCGACCGGGGCATATCCGACAAACCACGCGTGGTCTTCGGTTGCCGCCGAGCGCTTGAGCCCGGATATTTTTTGCTGAATGACCTGGGCAGTGCCCGTTTTTCCCGCGACCACGGCAAGCGGCGTCCCGGCCGCATGGGCCGTGCCGCCGTCCTCGGAAACCACGCCTGCCAGCGCGCGCCGAATTTCATCGAGTGTCGCGGGATCGATTTTGATGCCTCGTTCCCGCTCAGCGGGAAACGTTTTGACGCCGCCCGTCTCCCGGTCCCGGGTCTGCCTGAGCAGCATCGGGCGATAGAGTTGCCCGCCGTTTGCAATGACGCTGATCATCCGGCAAGCCTGAATCGGGCTGACTTGCACAAAGCCCTGGCCGATGGCATTAATATACGTGTCCCCCGCAAACCAGCGTTCCCCGGTCTTTTGCTCTTTCCAGGCCGCCGTGGGAATAAGCCCCTGCTTTTCATCCGGCAACCGGATGCCGGTCAGGCTGCCGAGGCCCATCTTTTTTGCATACTCCGCGATGCGGTCAAACCCGATGCGTTCGGCCATGGTGTAAAAGTACACGTCGCAGGACTGAACGAGGGCCTGATGGAAGGAGAGCGTCCCGTGGCCTTTCCGGTTCCAGCACCGGTAGGTGTGCCTGCCGCTCTTGATCAGTCCGTTGCAGGTGACCTCATCATCGGGCTTGATCACGCCCGTTTCGAGGCCTGCCAGCGACACGATGATTTTGAAGATGGAGCCCGGCGGGTACACGCTCTGGATGGCCCGGTTGTACAGCGGATGCGAGGGGTCGTTCGCCAGCCGCGTCCAGTCCGCGGGCGATATGCCCCGGGGAAACAGGTTGGGATCGTAGTTCGGATGGCTCACCAGAGCGAGGATTTCACCGGAGTACGGGTCCATTGCCACAACCGCGCCCGGGCGGCTGCCGAGCGCTTCCTCGGCGGCCTGCTGCACGTCGAGGTCGATCGTCAGATATACGTCCGTCCCGGGCCGGGGCTCCTCGATGCCGAGGTCTTTTACCTTGCGGCCAGCCGCGTTTACCTGGATCATGCGCCTGCCCGCGACGCCGCGCAGAAGTTTGTCGTAAATTTTTTCGAGACCGCCCTGGCCGGTCAGCAGGCCGGTGTCGGTCTGCTCCTGTTTCCGTTGAGCCACGGTCACCTTGCCGATGTAGCCGAGCTGGTGCGAGGCCAGCCCTCCGTACGGATACTGTCTGCGATGCACCGGCTCGATGATCGCGCCGGGGAGATCATCCTGATGGGATTCGACATAGGTCACTTCGTCCCAGGGGGCTTCTTCCTGGATTTTCACCGGCTCATATTTGGTCCTGACCGACGATGCGTCGTCCAATGTTTTTCGGATCGAATCCTCGTCCACCTCGACGACCGATGACAGCTTCCGGGTCGTCGCCTCAAGGTCAAGCGCATCTTCCGGCACGAGCGAAATGTCGAAGGTCAGCACGTTTTCGACGAGCGGTCTCCCGTTCCGATCGTAAATAATGCCGCGCGGCGGCCGGATCTTTACCGGCCGGATCCGGTTGCTTTCCGCCTGACCGTAGTAATACTCCCCCTTCACCGCCTGAAGGAACCAGAGGCGGACCAGGAGAACCAGAGCGGCGAGTATGATAAAGGCTGCTAAAAGCGGAAGCCTTCTCTGTATGGCCGTGGGGCCGTCCTGTTGAAGCATTTACAACTCCTCGTTCTCATGAACGGCCCGCCTCTTCAAAGCGGGCAGCGCATTCCTGCCCGCCGTGAGACGCAGCAGCAAAATCCCGAGCGCTCCCGTGTAGACTGCCTGGGGAAGAACGCGGCCCGCCACCAGGCTGAAGAACGGAAGATCGCCGTAGAACAGTTGCAGGAAGAGTATGATGCAGATCCCCTCTATCAGGCTGAAGGCGGCCAGGAAAAGGCCGTTTGACGGACTCGTGATATTGAGCACCTTCCGGCCCAGCAAACCGGCAAAAAAGCCTACCAGGCCCCGCGTAAGACCGGTCAGCCCGAGGAGGCTTGCGGTGCCGATGTCCATCAGCAACCCGAGGCACACGCCCGCGAGGGCCGCCTCGACGGGGCCGGTGAGCAATCCGATTATGTAGAGCAAGGCCAGGATGAGGTCCGGTTTGGTGCCGGCAAGCGACAGCGGACTAAGCAGGCCGGCTTGAAAAGGCAGAATCAGCAAAAAAAGCATCAGATAAACGCGCGGCTTCATTTTTTAAACACCAACGCCTCTTCCATGCGGGAGAACCTGACGATGGGCTCCGCGATGACGGTCTGGAACGCGCTGGCTTCCCGTTTCGTGACCTTGACCACGGTCGCCACGGCGAGGCCCTTCGGATAAATGCCGTCGAGCCCCGAGGTGATGAGCAGGTCACCCTTCTGAATATCGGCGTAGTAGGAGACATATTTGAGCGCGCAGTTCACGAGTTTGCCTTCGAGCAGTCCGTCTTCCCGGTTTCGCTGCACCCGGACCGCAAGCGTGCTCCCCGGGTCGGTCAGGAGGAGCACCTTCGACGTGCCGGCAAGGACGGTCTGCACTCTTCCGGCGACGCCGTCCGGCGTGATGACCGGCATGTCTTTTTCGATGCCGTCGCTGGCGCCCTTATTGATCGTAACGGTGCTGGAGGCGGGGGATAGTTCTTTCCCGATTATCTGCACGATGACCGACGCGGGCGGGTTCAGCTTTTTAAAATTGAGCGCGGCGCGCAACCGTTCATTGTCGATGAGCAGCTCGTTCAGAGCGGCGTTTTCGAGCCGCAACCCGTCGAGCTCCCGCCGAAGCCGCTCGTTTTCGCCCTGCGTCCGCACGAGGAACACGTAGCGGTTGCCGACCGACTCTATGGCCCCGTAGGTTCCCGTGATGAGCCGTTCAAAAAAACCGGATACCGCCAGAACCGGCCGTTCCATGAACGAAAACCGCCCGTTCTTTACCTGTACCGTGACCAGCCAGAACAGGACGGCAAAGAGGAAAACAACAAAAAAGATTTTTCTGCGCTTTGCGATAAGCCCTGGCATTTATCCGCCGCTTTCTATAATGAGTCTTGTGGGAGAGAGCCTTCCGCGAAGCTTAGAAGCTAGATGGACTCGCACTAGTAGAATTTCACCGCCGAGACGCAGAGGCGCAGAGAAAATTCCTGTTTATTTTCAACATGCTTTTCTCCCTGTCTCCGCGCCCCAGAGGTAGATTAAGACTTTTTACGAATGTCTCAAGCTTACATGATTACTTTTTCCAATATTCCTTCGTCATCGAGGATTTTGCCGGCCCCGAGCACGACGCACGTAAGCGGGTCCTCCGCAATAATGATGGGGAGCGACGTTTCTTCCCGAAGGAAGATGTCCATGCCCGTCAAAAGCGCGCCGCCGCCCGCAAGCACGATGCCCTTGTCCACGATGTCGGCGGAGAGTTCCGGGGGGGTATTTTCGAGCGCGAGCTTGATGCCGTTCAGGATCTGGCTGATCGGCTCAGATAGGGCTTCGCGCACCTCGTCGTCGTCGAGGATCAGCGTCTTGGGTATGCCGGAGACCAGGTCCCGCCCTTTGATCTCCATGGTCTGTCGTCCGCCGTCCGTTTTGTAGGCCGAGCCGATTTCGAGTTTGATCTGTTCGGCCATCATCTCGCCGATGAGAAGGTTGTATTTGCGTTTTATATAATTGATGATCGCTTCGTCCATTTTATCGCCGCCCACGCGGATGGCTTTGCTGTACACGACGCCGTTCATGGAAATTACGGCGATGTCCGTGGTGCCGCCGCCGATATCGACGATCATGTTGCCCGAAGGCTCGGAGATAGGCAGGCCCGTGCCGATCGCCGCGGCCACCGGTTCTTCGATAAGATACACGTCGCGCCCGCCGGAGGTGACGGCCGCGTCCTTGACCGCGCGCTGCTCAACCTGCGTGATGCCCGAGGGCACGCCGATAACGATCCGGGGCCGCATGAAGGATTTGCGGTTGTGCACCCGCTGGATGAAGTACCTGAGCATTTCGCCGGTAACATCGAAGTCGGAGATGACGCCGTCCTTGATCGGCCGCACCGTTTTTATATCTCCGGGTGTTCGGCCGAGCATCCGCTTGGCTTCGGTTCCCACGGCAAGCACCTTGCCGGTCTTTACGGAGATAGCGACGACCGAAGGCTCATTGCAGACGATGCCTTTCCCTTTCACGTAGACCAGCGTGTTGGCGGTGCCCAAATCAATTGCCATATCATTTGAAAACCAGCCCATGATTGTGTTGATGAACATTGTTTGCAAAACTCCTTTCGAAAATAAAAGCACTTCAAAAAGCAGGTAACCACGGATGATACCCTGCATTCGCGGCTAGCGCTCATAAACGCCGGGCACGAGACACGGTCAATCAAATTTCCATATCACCCGGCAGGTGAAAAAAAATGAGCCAAATTACTGATTTTGTCTTTACCCGTGTTTATCGGAGGTCCCAACAGCCGTTTTTAGGATTCTTGAGCCGGGTCCTGAGGTCCGGGCGTTTCGGTCCGGGATTCTCCGCCCGGTTGTTCCTGTCCGGCGTGCCGGGCCTCGGAAGCGGGAACTTCGAGGACGACGTCTGTTCTCGCCAGCATGTCCCCGATCCTCATTCCTCGTTCATCGCCGAGCGCGGTCAGGTATTCCGCAACGAGGACGAGGGGGCCGAGGACCCACCCCGCATAGGGTATCAGAAAAAGAATAAAAGCCAGGAGCAGCGGGAAATTCCGGATAATCGACTCCCGGTAGCTAACGGCCTTGCCGGGAGATTCCGCCGAGGCGACTGTGAGGCCGAGCAGCTTTTTCCCAAGACTTCGACGATCCAGGAGGCCATCACGGAAAAGAAGGTACCCTGCCGCGGACAAAAAACCGAGTGCATCCGGCAACCGGGCCAGGCCGATAATGAGCAAAAAATCAATGAATCCTGCAATCGCTCTGGTTGTAAGGTCCGCCCTTTGCACAGAACCTCCTGAATCTTGTCATACTATCAGAACAAACAGGTGATTTCAAGGGCAAAAACGGGACGGCACGAATTCTTTTAGAGCTTTTCTTCATAAGAAGGTGTATTATACCCTGCTGTGAAGAGAGCCGCTTAGACCAGGATCCGAGTTCGTCTGGTCCCCTCCGGCCGGAACACCGGCGTTGGACGGCGGCGATCAATACCATCCGGTTCCGAGAAGAAAAAAAGGAGCATACCTATGTTGGAAAAACTTGCAGCGGGCGCAAAAATTACTTCTTACTGTACAAAGTGCAGGCTCAATCTCGACCATACCATTGTGGCCATGGATGGAGAAGTGATCGTCAAGGTAAAATGCAACACCTGCGGCGGCTCGCACAAGTTCAGGGACCCTGCCGATGTTAAGAAGCCGCGGGCGCCCAGAAAAACGGTTGACGCGGCCAAGACGGCGGAGACACTCTGGGAGACCTGTCTTGCGGAGGCGAAAGGCAAGGAACGCGTGTATGACATGGCGGGGAAGTATCGTGTCGGCGACATTGTGGTCCATAACACCTTCGGCAAAGGCGTCGTACGCAAGGTGTATTTTAACAAGTGCGACATGCTGTTCAGGGACAGAGAACGGCTGATGGCGGCGGCGGGATAGCGCCGCGGCCGAACTCTGTACTCATAGCACGCAGGGAAAAGCCTGCTGATTGAAGAAAGCCCGAAGGGCGGACCGGAAGCGAATTTTTTCGGGCTCCCGTGTTCTCTCCTGCATTCATGCATACATCAAAAATTCTCATCACTTGCCCCAGGGGCATTCCGCCCATCCTGCAACAAGAACTGTTCACGTTAGGCTTTCCCGTTCTGTCCGAGGGCCGCGCCGGGGTAGAGACCGAAGGCGCGCTCGAGGACGCCCTGCGGCTGAACCTGTTCATCCGGACGGGACATCGCGTGCTGTTCGAGCTCAAGGAGTTTCGCGCCGGGAATGCCGATGAGCTTTACCGTGAGCTGTCCGATGTCGCCTGGGAAGAGTATATCCCCGAAGACGGCCGGCTTTGCGTTACCAGCAGCGTCGATACCCCCAGCATCACGGACACACGCTTTGCCAGCCTGAAGTGCAAGGACGCGATAGTCGACCGGATCAGCGGGAAACGCGGACGGCGGCCGGACTCGGGTCCGGAGCGGGACCATTCCGTTGTTCACCTTTACTGGAAGGACGAGCGCTGTTCCGTCTACCTGGACACGTCGGGCGAGACTTTGTCGCGCCGAGGCTACCGGAAAATTCCGCTGCAGGCCCCCATGCAGGAGACGCTTGCCGCGGCCGTGGTGATTGCCACGGGCTGGAACGGCAGCGGAAACTTTATCAACCCTATGTGCGGCAGCGGAACAATCGCTATTGAGGCCGCGCTGCTGGGCCTTCATCGCGCGCCGGGGCTTCTTCGGAGCAATTTCGGTTTCATGCACATAAAAGGGTACAACGAACCGCTGTGGAACGAATTGCGCGAACGGGCTAAGAAAGACGCCTTAAAAGCGTTTCCGGGCAGAATTATCGCCACGGACCTCGATCCTGTCGCTGTTGAAGCTGCCAGGAAAAACGCCGCGACAGCGGGTGTGGAGCAACTTATCGAATTCGGCGTATGCGATTTCTCCGACACGCCGGTCCCGGAGGGCGGAGGCGTCGTTGTCCTGAATCCCGCGTACGGCGAGCGCATGGGCGAGCTCGCCCGGCTCGAAACGACCTACAAAAACATCGGCGATTACTTGAAGCAGAAATGCCGGGGATATACGGGATATGTTTTTACGGGCAATTCTGTTCTTGCCAAAAAAGTAAGCCTGAAAGCGAAAAGGAGCCTGCAATTTTTTAACAGCGGGATTGAATGCAGGCTTCTTGAATATGAACTGTATGAAGGGACGAGAAAAATAAAAAAATTGAAGAATAATCCGCCTCCTGAAAGCACGGACCAGTAATGAAATCGATCCCCATTTCCCGTATCACCTGATAGGTGAAGACCTTAAATGAGCTACATTACTGATTTTGATTTCATCTGCGTTTATCCGTGGTTCCAACCGCCGTTTTTAGGTCCATTTAATAAATCCAAAAAACACATTTTTAAGTCAAAAATAAACCTCGCCCAAAGAGTGACCATAAAGTTTGTCTTATTGCCCATGCTCCTTTCTACCCTTGATTGCAATTCCAATTAGCTGAATATTTTCAATATAATACGTCTGCACCCATCCAGCCACATCCTTGCCTGCCTATAAACAATGCAGATACTGCTCCCTTTTGCAACTTTTTGCATACCCTGAAAATACCCCGGTCGGGCGATATACAGTGCATTTCTTTTATGCTAAATCTACGTACAACTGGACGGGACTATTGGTCCTTCGTAGAAGAGGAAACCTGGAAACGTTTAAAAAGGGTGGCATATATGCGCTACGTCTTGATCGGCAAAAGCAATGCGGTTCTTTCCGCGGCCAAAGCTATACGGGGGAGAGAAGCCGGTGCGGAGATTATTTTACTGTCAGTGCAAAAAGATCAGACCGAATTGACGCCCCTAGTGGCGTCGATGATCGGCAAAAAAAGAGGCAGGATCGGGCGAGGCGACAACCCGCTCACAAAATACAATATACACGTTGTCGACGCGCAGGCAACCGGCGTTCATGCAAGCACCCGGGAAGTGATGCTCTCGTCCGGGAAGCGCATGGACTATGACGAATTGCTGATCGACGTGGGCCGCACATCAGTGCTCCCCGATATCTCGGGCATCAAGGGCACTGATATCGTTCTCCTGGGCAGCCTGG